>DATDUY010000129.1:0-3646 GCA_035290165.1 Sulfuricurvum sp.
CTGGATATTTGGAACGATCTCGTCTCTTACACACGATTGAACCTTTGCTTGGCACAGTTAAACCATTTATCCTTCGAAACTCTTCACCTCGGCACCCATAACTCTTTAATTTCCTCCATACTGGACAAACGAAACATCTCCTATACATTATCCTCAAAAAAAAGATCCGCCACGCTCTATTATTTTCCGATTGCCCAATGGATGGATGAAAAAATTCGCTCAACGGGTTTACGTGGGTTTCTGGTTCGCTTAAGAGAGATTGTTACGGCGATTTACGGTTATACCGCCCCTATTGTTGATGCACTTATCCCCCGCTCCAAATCGCAACGTGCTATTTTTATCCAAGAGTATCATCCGACAAGAAAACTCATTGAGATTCTCAAAAAAGACCCCGCTTTGCGTATCGTCTTGGTTAATTTTACACGAGGTTCAAAACTGCTCGATCATCGTTACGAGCGTTTAATCCCCATCAGCGGTTCGTTGAACGCCTATGCTCCCTATGCAGCACAACTGCTCAATACTTTTGTAAAAAACCGTCATACGTCCCTCATCCTTTCAAACGGGGAAGATATAACCGATGAGATCTATACGATTATCGAACAACGGATCGCATCTCGGATCACCCCCATTCTCCGTACCCTTGACAGCGTTATTCGCTACCTTGACCGCCATCCGATACAGCTTGAAATACTGATAGCAAACATGGGGCTCACTGCAACCTTGATCGACTGTGTTTGTAAAGCCAGAGGGGTTCCAAGTTTCCTCATCATCAATGGGATGTTGACCCGAGAATTTATGGATGAAGCCAAATATGCCACCTACATCAACGCCTATTCACCGAGTATCAAAGAGCACTATTTTCGAAATATAGAGAACATTGTTTGTCTCGGCGACCCTCGCATGGACAACTATCCTCCGCTAACACACCCCCGCATTATCAATCGTATCAATCCTACCGTAACCATCGGGACATCCGGATTTAATCCTATCGATCTGAACTCGTATGTGGCAGTAGAATTTGAATTTATCCATGATGTTTTATCCGCTTTAGAAAGGGCAATTAAAAATAATGCCTCTATAAATATCATTATCAAAGTACGCCCTAACGGATATGAAAAGCAATATTATGATTTCGTAAATACATTTTTTCCTGATCTCAATGCTCAAATCATTACTACCGCCCCCATGAAAACCATTCTTGAGAAGACGGATTTATACATAACCATCTATTCGCAAACACTTTTTGAGGCCTCTTGCCTTGGCGTCCCATCACTTTATTACAAAAAAGATTCAGAAGTCATGGATCCGCCGTTTGACGGTCAATCTGAGCTGGTAACGGTTGGCAGTGTTGAGGACTTGGTTCAGGCATTTGTTGATTTTCAATCCGAAGATACACGTTATAATGCTTTTTTAGATCGCAGCGTTATGGAGCGCTATATCGGACCGCTTGATGGAAATAATATGAAACGAAATGTCGATTTTGTTTATGAACTCTTAAAAAAGCATGAGAGACCCCTATGATTTTCTACCTTAAAAAAGTGATACGAACATGGCAACTGCGTCGTCGGTTTCCTACAAGTGTCTTCCATGCAGGAGCCGTTGCTGATGACACTTGCGTATTAGAACCTTATTCTGTTTTGTTCTCCGATACGGTATTGATACACTCCGCTTTGGGACGATACAGCTATGTGCAAAGCGGATCTGTTATCAACAATGCCCAAATCGGCCCTTTTTGCTCCATTGCCGGAAACGTACACATCGGATTGGCGGCACACCCGATAAACATGGTAAGTAGCTCTCCTGTATTTTATGATCCCAGACAACCGCTTCCCCGTTTTCTAACATCCACCCAATGCTATGGCGACAACAGCCCCATAACAACCATCAATGCCGATGTATGGATCGGTACGGGAGCTATGATTAAAGCCGGTATTACCGTAGGTGTAGGTGCCGTTATCGGAGCAGGCGCACTCGTGACCAAAGATGTCGCCCCCTATAGTGTTGTCGGCGGTGTACCGGCACATGAAATCAAAAAACGGTTTGATGAAGAAACGGTTCAAAAACTGATTTCCTCCAAATGGTGGGAGATGGAGGATAGCTCGTTACTGCGATTAGCCTCTTTATTTTCCGATCCTCAAGCGTTTTTAGATGCTTGGAAGGAAAAGTAACCGATGTTCTCTTTTACTCTGTATTCACGAGCAATAAAATACCTTCAGCGACTTTGGTTTGCATCTCTTTTTGCCCATTCTTTTAAATATTTCGGAAAAAAAGTTGCCATACTCAATCCTGATATTATTGAGGGAGCGCGCTATATCTCATTGGGAGATTACGTCTCCATTAACTCTAAAGTATGGCTATTAGCTCTTCAACAAGATAATATCACCCCTCAGCTCATTATCAAAGAGAGAACAACCATCGGCAGATTTGCCCATATTGTGGCGATTCGAAATATTATCATCGGCAAAAATGTCCTGATTGCCGATAAAGTGTATATCTCTGATAACCTCCACGCGTATGAAGATATCACCCGAGCGATCATGGATCAGCCGATTGTATTTAAAAAATGTGTGGAGATCGGTGAAAACAGCTGGATCGGTGAAAATGTCTCCGTTATCGGCGCTTCTATCGGAAAACACTGTGTCATTGGTGCTAATTCGGTCGTTACTCACGATATTCCCGACTATTCTGTCGCAGTCGGAGCTCCCGCACGGGTGATAAAAAGGTATAATTCGACTACCCATCAATGGATACCAATAGAGCAAGAAAGTACCTATGAATAAAACAGTTTTAATTACCGGCGGTGCCGGATTTATCGGATCTAATCTCGCCCTTCGACTCATCGATAAAGGATACCGCGTCACAGTCCTCGACAACCTATCCCCCCAGATTCATGGCGATGATGGGGAGAGCTCTGTCCTGTATCATGCTATTTGCGACAAAGTTCATTTTATTAAAGGGAGCGTTTTAAGCTACGACGATTGGAAAAGTGCCCTCGAAGGGGTACAGATCGTTGTCCATTTGGCGGCAGAGACGGGGACGGGACAATCGATGTATGAGATCGAAAAATACACCGACGTCAACATCAAAGGAACCTCGATTTTTCTTGATATTTTGGCAAATGAAGAGCACTCGGTAAAAAAGATGATTATCGCCTCTTCCCGAGCGATCTACGGGGAAGGGAAACATGCGTGTCCGAATCACGGCATCGTCTATCCGACCGAGCGGCTCGATAGCGACATGAAATCGGGGGATTTCAATGTAAAATGTCCCCTTTGCGCCCAGAATACCGACCTTTTGCCAACCGATGAAGAGAGTAAAATCCATCCGACCTCTATTTACGGAATTACCAAACAAGTACAGGAGCAGATGTTTATGGTGATGGGCAAATCACTAAACATCCCTGCTGTCGCATTCCGCTACCAAAACGTCTACGGAGCGGGGCAATCACTCTCCAACCCCTATACGGGTATCCTCTCAATCTTCTCAACCCGTATCAAAAACGGCAATGACATCACCATTTTCGAAGACGGCAACGAGAGTCGCGATTTTGTTTATATTGACGATGTCGTCGAAGCGACAATTAGTGGGATCGAAAAAGAGGAAGCAAATTATCAGGTTTTTAACGTCGGTTCAGGGATAGCGACGG
>DATDUY010000130.1:0-4689 GCA_035290165.1 Sulfuricurvum sp.
GTATTGTGTTGACATTAAAGGTCAACGTCTTCGAGAAAGTCTCGAACCGTTTAACCTACTTAGTTTTCAATGATCGCAAACTCAAACTTCGGCTCTTAAACTCAAGGCCTACCAGCGTTTGTGGACGGGAATTATAGGGGATTTAGACTTAGATGTCAAGAGGTTTTTGAGCAAATAGGCAAAATATGTCAAAAACTTTTTATTTTCTATTTTTACCCCTTAGAAATGTAACATTTTTACTCATTTTATCCCTTTAAATTCCTCTCTTTATCTTTATAACCCAATGAACGGTTAATCAAACTTATGTATAATCTCTTTTATAAAATCCCTTATAAGGAAAAAGCTATGGCTTTATATGATCGCGAATACGCACGAGAAGGTGCTTTTGGTTACGAGAGTGCTCACAAGAGTGAAGCGCAGATCGTTTCGTTTGTTAAGGATACGTATAAGCTGTTCGCTGCTTCAATGATGGCAGGCGCAGTCGGTGCATACGTTGGTGTTCCTCTAGCTGGGGCAATTGCGAGTTATTTTTGGCCGTTGTTTGCTTTGGAGATCGGTTTTCTTATCGGACTCCATTTTGTAAAACACAAACCCGGTATTAATTTAGCGGTTATGTTTGGATTCGTCTTTATGACCGGTTTGATGTTGGCACCCTTGCTAGCACGCACATTGGGGATGAGTGGCGGAGCAACCATTATCGGTAATGCATTTGCCATGACCTCAGTTGTTTTTGGGGCTATGAGTTTTTATGCCATCAAAACTACCAAAGACTTTACCAGTTACGGCAAACCGTTAATGATTGCTTTGTTTGTCATTATCGGTTTTTCCATTTTAAATATCTTCCTTGGTAACCCGATATTGCACGTTGCTATTTCAGGCGTAGTCGTTGTATTGTTTAGTATTTTAGTAATTTACGATACACAAAACATTATGAACGGAAACTACGAGACCCCTATCGACGGTGCCCTTGCGTTGTATCTTGATTTTCTCAATATCTTTACCGCATTGCTCCAACTCTTCGGAATTTTCGGTGGCAGTGACGAATAACCCTCTACCCCCGGAACTCCTCCGGGTGGTGGATGCCAATCTAAACCGCCTCAAAGAGGGTATCCGTGTGATTGAGGATATAGCGCGCTATGTTCACAATGACAAGGAACTCTCCACTTCACTCAAAAATCTCCGCCATCAATGTCGCATCAAACCTCTTGAAGCACTCCTCGCTTCACGAGACAGTATCAATGATGTCCTCCGTCCAACCATGCAAAGTGAAATGAACCGAACCGATCTCCTTTCTATAATAGTAGCAAACTACAAAAGAGCCCAAGAATCTTCACGTGTTTTGGAAGAGCTTTATAAAATAGTAGAGCCTGCTTTGAGCGAGCAGTTTAAAACCATCCGCTACGACCTCTATACATTAGAAAAGAAAAACGTGCTAGACCTCAGCAACGGGTCTCATTGAAACCTAAACAAATCGTCATTATCGGAGCAGGGCCAGCCGGACTGATGGCGGCAGATATTTTGTCTGCGGCGGGGATGAGTGTCGATATGTATGAGTCGAAGCCCTCGGTGGGAAGAAAGTTTCTCATGGCAGGCAAAGGCGGTTTAAATATTACCCACAGTGAACCGATGGACGATTTCATCCGCCGCTATGATCGATCGGAATGGATAGAGCCTATGATTAGGGCTTTTGATGCTACCAAGATAAGAGCATGGATGGAAGATTTGGGAGTCGATTCATTCGTCGGAACATCGGGGAGGGTTTTCCCTACGGAGATGAAGGCTGCTCCGCTGTTGCGCCGCTGGCTCTCTTCGTTGAAAAAACGGGGGGTTCGTGTTCATTGTCGCCATTATTGGAAAGGGTTTAGCGATGAAGGCTCTTTAGTATTTGAGTGTGCGGAGGGTGAAACAATCATAAAAGCCGATGCAACAATTTTGGCTTTAGGCGGCGGAAGCTGGGCAAGTCTGGGTTCCGATGGAGCGTGGATAACCATTTTGGCAGAGAAGGGGGTGAAAATCAGCCCTCTGTTACCGTCCAACTGCGGATTTAAAGCGACATGGTCGGAGTTTATCCAGCCCCATTTGGGGAAACCGTTAAAAAATATATCGGGCTGGGTCGGAAACGCGGAAGAGGAGATCAGTTCCTCCGAAGCGGTTTTAACAACCTACGGTATTGAGGGGGGATTGATCTATGCGCTGTCGCGTCCGTTGCGGGAAGAAATCATGGCTCAAGGCTCGGCAATCCTCTATTTGGATCTTTTGCCTCATATCACTCAAGAGCAATTAATAGGACGTCTCACCTCATCGGGTAAGCAATCTACTGATAACACGTGGCGTAAAGCGGGATTGGAGGGTGTCAAAGCATCTCTCATCCGTGAACTGTTGCCCAAAGAGAAATGGTCTGATCCCATCCGTGTTGCAGCGTGCACAAAGAAATGCCCCATTACCCTCACCGGAATGCAGCCCATCGATGAAGCGATTAGTACCGCAGGCGGGGTGATGCGTGAGTCCATGAACGAGGATCTGATGCTACATACCCTGCCGAATGTATTTTGTGCGGGTGAAATGCTCGATTGGGATGCTCCGACGGGGGGTTATCTATTAACCGCCTCTTTTGCCAGCGGAGTTTTTGCGGCTAACGGTGTTTTGAAAAGACTCACACCATAATTTGGAATACAGAAATTTCCTGAATCAGTGACGGCACTCCTCCGAATGACAATGTTTTTTATCTTCAATATAGTCTTCAGAGATATGAAGATTCGAACACGAATCTAATAACCCATAAAGTTCCATCTCCTGTCCAGTCAGATGACGGACTATATTCCCCACCTTATCAATAAAAACAAATATTTCATATTTATGCTCATTCTTTTTTATATGCTGCGAAAAAATAACGTATTCGGCTTTTGTCAGTTCGGGGAAATGGTCGCATGTCGCAATGTATTTTTCACATATCCTGCTGATTTTTTTGATTTCCAAAAATTCGGACTGGATCGCATCCCGAAGCACCGGCATAAGGTTCGGCATAACCTCTTTTAGATTATCGTATTTTTCGATCCCCAACATGACAGTCTCCTAATTAGAATTCTATTTATGTAGAGATAGTATAACGCTTTGTGATCAAATATTGGTAAAATTCCAATATTAACTGATCTAAAAAAGGGCTATATGCAAACGTTGCTACAACTGCGCTCCGGCAAACTAAAAGGGGTAACACGCCTTACCCTCTCCGAAAGCCTCACCTCATTTCCCGAAGAGATATTCGATCTCGCCGATACCCTTGAGATTCTGGATCTAAGCAATAATCTTCTCTCCTCACTCCCCGAAGATATAAGCAGACTGACAAATCTGAAGATTGCATTCTTTTCCAACAACCGCTTTACCGCCGTCCCCTCGTTCAAAGGGTGCGAACACCTTTATATGGTAGGGTTTAAAAGCAATCAGATCGAAACGTTTGAGGAAGAGGTTCTCCCCGACACCATCAGTTGGCTCATCCTGACCGATAACAGACTCAAATCCCTCCCAAGCTCTATCGGCAAACTCCACAAACTGCAAAAATGCGCTTTGGCAGGAAACCGTCTCGAAACACTCCCTGAAGAGATGGCAGAGTGCCGAAATCTCGAACTCCTCCGCCTCTCCGCAAACAACCTCCAATTAATCCCCTCATGGCTGTGGAATCTGCCGAAACTCTCATGGCTCGCCTTTTCAGGGAATCCGTGCAGTCCCAAGGCTCAGTTTGAGCTTCAAGAGACACCCTACGAATCATTAGAGGTCAAAGAGAAATTGGGTTCAGGGGCTTCGGGAGATATTTACAAAGCCTACTCCAAATCACACGAAGAGGAAGTGGCAGTGAAACTGTTCAAAGGTGCCATCACGAGTGACGGATACGCACATGATGAGATGAATGCGTACATGAGCACGGGTGAGCATCCCAACCTCATCCAAGTCCTTTCTAAACTAGCAGGGGACGAGCGTCTGGGGCTGGTACTCGAATATATCCCGAATGTTTATCGCAATCTGGGGCTTCCACCCGATTTTGAGACCTGCACCCGCGATACGTTCACCGCGCAAACTTCCTTTACCCCTGAAACTATCTACGAAGTGGCAAAAGGGATCGCCTCTGCCGCAGCGTATTTGCACACACGAGGGTTAATGCACGGCGACCTCTACGCTCACAACATCCTTATCAACGACGAAGATCACTGCTATCTGGGAGATTTTGGCGCGGCAAGTTTTTATGAACCGCACCGCAAAGAGTTCGAGAGGATCGAGGTGCGGGCGTTCGGATGTCTGCTGGAAGATATGCTCTCGCTCTGCCCGATCAAAGAGGGAGATACTTATGAGATGTTGGAAGAGCTAAGGGAACAATGTATGAATGAAGCGGTAGAAGAGAGACCACTTTTTAGTGAGATGGGATTTTAATCTTACGTCGTAATAAACACAACCTCAAATTCGAGATAGTTGAGCGGGTACGTTTCCATCAGCCGTTTCGTTTGGGTAAAATCGAGAACCCTGCGTCCACCGCTCACACCGCTTCGTTTGATATAGCGAAACATCTCTCGCACCGAATCAAACTCTAATGTATAGTGTACAACTTCAAACTGAGCGTCTACATATTTTTCGGCAATAGCCATCACCTCATCACTGCTTTGAAGCAAGGGGGTGACCCCCGCACATTCGTGGAGGGTTTTA
>DATDUY010000131.1:0-6851 GCA_035290165.1 Sulfuricurvum sp.
TAGGCTGATAACTAAATAACAAGCCTGTTTCTTCCACTCTCTTTCGCACTATAGAGAGCGTCATCCGCCATCTTCAGAAGATCTTCTTTGCAGAGGGTGGATTCGGCCTCTTTAAACGCCATTCCTACACTGATAGTGACATAACCTGCGATAGTGGAGTATTCATGTGTAATCTCCAACTCACGCACCGCCGCGATCAAACTCTCCGCTACTGTATATGCTCCTTCTTTATCAATTCCCTGAAGTATAACAATAAACTCTTCACCCCCGTAGCGGGCAACCATATCATTGGGTCTTTTTAAGGTAGATTTGAGTGCTCCCGCAATTTTTATCAAACATTCATCCCCTTTGCCATGACCGTAATGGTCGTTATAACGCTTAAAATAATCAACGTCAATCATCAACAAAGCAACTGTATTATGATCTCTGATCGTCTCTTTACATTTTTTCTTATACTCTTCATCAAAAAAACGTCGATTAGGGATATGGGTTAATCCATCAACCATCGAAAGCTCTTCAAGCCAATCACTTTTTAGTTTGAGCGTTATATGATTTTTTACCCTTATTTTAACGATAGTAGGGTGAAACGGTTTGGAAATATAATCAACCGCACCAAGATTGAGCCCATACTCTTCGTCTTTAACATCATTGCGCGCTGTGACAAAAATGACCGGTATGTTATTGGTGAGCGAATTATTTTTTAGCTCTTTACAAACCTCATATCCATTCATCTCCGGCATCTCGACATCGAGAAGAATCAGATCCGGTTTCTCATTCCCTTTTGCAATTTCCAAGGCTTTTTGACCGCTTTTGGCGACCTTTATTTTGTAATCAGTATGGAGAAGCTCAGAGAGTATAGCAATATTAGCAGCCATATCGTCCACAATTAAAATAGTAGGTTTCATTGTCACGGTTTTCATAGCTTCCATCTGCTCATTATCTCAAACGCCCTATCATAATCAAACTCTTCCATCGCCTCTCTCCACATCATCACCTCTTTTTGATCGACAGAGTTGCGGACACCTTCGATAAACTGCTGTTGTCTATCAAATTGTATCATACTCCCAGACTTGAGATCTTTTTGAATCTGTTTGAAAAGACTTTTAGTCTCTTTGGGGGTTAAGCTCGACACTGGATATGTCGAGAGTTTTTCTTCTCCTATTACCCTTTTAATTTGATCTTTTACCCCCTCAACCGCGTCGATAAAACAGTGAACCTCTTCATCCGGAATTACTTTTCCCTCTTTAAAAAGGGTATCAATGTGGCTGCACACGGAAGAGAGAACCTTCGCACCCAAATTTCCGCTTACCCCTTTAAGAGCATGAACCAACGAAGCGGCTACAGGATCACAATTTTTTATCTGTTTCGGTATATCTCCGAACTCTCCATCAAGCTGGGAAAGAAATTTAGAAAGGAGAGCGTCAAGCAACTCTTTTTTCCCGCTCACCATGCCCAGTGCATACGCTAGATCGAAGATAGAGTTATCTTGAGCAGTTTCCAAGAGGGGTACTCTTTTGGAATCAGCTACCGCAATATTACACCAATGCGCAATCCTTTTATACAGTTCATCCGTATCAATCGGTTTGCTCAAATGGTCGTTCATCCCCGCGTCGAGCACTTTTTCTCGATCTTCCACCATTGCAGCTGCAGTCAACGCAATAATCGGAATTTTCGTATCGTGTTCACGAATGAGTGCAGTCGCTTCGTATCCGCTCATAATCGGCATTTGCAAATCCATCAATATGATATGAAAATAATCGGGATTCGCTAAGAAAAGAGAGACAGCTTCTTTGCCGTTTTGCGCTGTTTTAGCTTCAATACCCACTTTTTTGAGCATCAGAGTTGCAACTTCTTGATTGAGTTCATTATCTTCAACCAAAAGAACATTTACCCCGCTCAGATCAGGCAGATAGTGTGTTTCTTTTGTATTCAGAATGTGATGTATGCCATTTTTGACCGAAGCGAGAGCATCAAATAAGGTTGAGCTGGTAACCGGTTTTGCCAAAAAGGCTTCCACCTCCACTTCATCAATATGTATCTCCTCTTTTGAATGAGCACTCACCATCAAGACGGAGGGGACTTTTGTTTTTAAAACACCTTCTTGTTCGAGTTGATTGAGCTGTCGGATTGCCTCTTTCCCATCCATCCCGGGCATGTACCAATCCATCAAAACAACATCATACCCACTCCCCTGAGCGTCGGCTTTCAAAATCATTTTTATAGCCTCTTCGCCGCCGGAAGCTTCATCCGTTTCGCATCCAAAACTCTCTGTCATTTCTCTCAGTATAATACGGGATATCTCCTGATCATCGACAATCAAAATTTTATACCCCTCCTCTTCGATACTCGCATGGTTTTGTTCCCACAACACTACTTCAGCTTCAATATCAAAACTAAAGGTCGATCCCTCCCCTTTAACACTCTTCACAATGAGATCTCCTCCCATCGCGTTGACCAGCTTTTTAGATATAGCCAATCCAAGCCCTGTCCCCCCGTATTTACGGGTCATTGAGCTATCGGCTTGGCTGAAAGGATGAAAGAGTTTTGAAATCTCCTCATCGTTTAACCCGATACCCGTATCACTAAGACTAAATCCGATCAGGGCACTCTTCTCGTACCGTTCTTTTAACTCGATACTCAAGGTAACCGTTCCATGATGGGTAAATTTCAGTGCATTACTGAGAAGATTGGTAAGAATTTGGTCAAGCCGCAGCTCATCTCCTATAATAGCCACAGGAACATCGTTTTTCATATAAAAATAGAGCTCTAACCCCTGTTCAACAGCACTTTGAGTAAACAAAATTCTCAATTGTGCTAATACATTTTCCAAATCAATACTTTTACGCTCAAGTTCAAGTTTATTCGCTTCAATTTTAGAATAATCAAGAATATCATTGATAATTCCCAAAAGCATTTTCGAAGAGCTGTAAATTTTATATAGAAAATCGTGTTCTTTTGGACTCAAATCGGCATCAAGCATTAGTTGACTCAGTCCTAAAATAGCGTTCATCGGGGTTCGTATTTCGTGGCTCATGTTGGCTAAAAAGCGGCTTTTAGCGATATTCGCCTCTTCGGCTTGTTCTTTAGCAATTATTATCGCTTGTTCGGCCATTTTCCGTTCAGTAATATCCTGCAGTGTCCAAATAATTCCCTTGGATAAATCCGATTCATCAAGCGGTGTTCCTGACACCATACACCACATTTGGATTCCATTTTTTTTAACAAACGGATATTCGATATTGGTCATCCCTTTTGTCAATAGGTTTTTATATTGGTCTCGAAATCTTTCAAACGATTCTTCTGATACATGTATAAGTCTGAAACTTTTCCCTAACAGCTCTCCCGAGAGATAACCGAACATTTCACACGCTCTTTTACTGGTCTCAATAATGATCCGTTCCTGAGAGGCTAAAAATATACCGACGGCACTGTTATCCAGCAATGCTTTGTTAAGAGAGGAAGCTTCCAGTAATTCTTCTTCCGCTTTTTCTCTTTTAGTAATATCAAATATAATAGAAAAAAGAACCCGCTTATTGGTAAGTATAAACGGAGAAGAGTGTACCTCGACACTTTTGATCTCTCCACTTTTCAGTTTATGTTTAAATACGAAAAAGTTTCTTTTTTCCGATAAAGCCAACTCCATCTCTTTTTTTACCTCTTCTTTGCTGAGCGTGTTGATCTCATCTATCGTCATCGTTAACATCTCATCTGCCGAATAGCCGTAAAACCTCTCTGCAGCATGATTGGCATCCAAAATAGCACCATTATCAGGATCTATCAAAAGCATCGGAGCATCTTGCATCGTAAACATACTGCGAAATTTTTCTTCACTGCTTCGAAGTTCTTCTTCCACATGTTTGCGATCGGTGATATCCAATACGCTCCAAATAACCCCTGTATTATCCTTTTCTATCTCAATCTTCGTCCCTACAAACTCGCAGAATACCCCTTGAGCGTTTTTTGCCTTGAACGTGTACTCAACTTTAACCCGTTCCCCGCTTTTAGCTTTAAAAAAATGGGGAACAAAAACAAGATAGGTCTCTTGACTCATATGGATAAATGAGGCATTTTTACCGATAAGTTCTTCTTTGGTATAACCGAATATTTCACAAAACCGTTGATTGCATGTGATAATGTTTTGGTTTTGATCTACGACAAAAATCCCTGCCGCATTGTTTTCAAAAATATTATCCATCCGTTCTTTTTGAAGGGAGAGTTTAAGGGTCATTTTTTTTGCTAGATCCTGAGCCTTCTCTTTGGTTCGAAGAATCGAAAGCATCATAAAAAAAACAGCTAAAGTGAGGAGAAGTCCCAATGCAAGGATTAACCATGGATCATTCGTATCTGACTCATTCAAAAAACCTTGATACGGTCTATAACACAGAGTCCATACTCTCCCATCGATATCGAGCTTATTTTCGATCACTATTGCTGCAGATATTGAGCCTTTCTGATTTCCGCCGAAAATCAGATTGCTCTTATTTTTCTCGCCATCGTAAATCTCTAACCCTATATCGTTATATCGGTTGCCCAATATGCCGTGCATAAGGTCATCTCCACGAAACGGAGCGTATACGAACCCTTTGAGTGCAGAGAGACGTTCAGATCTTGTGCCGAGTGGCATCCCCTTGTGATAAATGGGAACATACATCAAAAAACCCGCTTGGACATCAATGTCGTTTTCCTGAACCAGTTGCACTTTGCCGCTTGCTGCTGCTTCACCTGTATAAAGAGCTCTGAGCATTGCCTCCCGACGCACCTCTTCGGAAAACATATCAAATCCGAAAGCACGACGGTTTCGCTCATCACAAGGTTCAAGATAAATGATGGAGGTGTAAAGTTCTTGTTTCTTTGAAGGGTTTTTAATCTGATTTTGTGGAATTACTCGACTAAACCCCAAACCTTGTATTCCGGGGAAATTTTTACCAATTTTCAGCGCTTTTACAAAACGGTGCCATTCATCATTCGTTACATTCTCTGAAGAGTCAAACAGCCCTGCTCCTGCATAAAGGGTCTCGCGGTACGCATTCATCCTCCCCTCTACTTTGATAGTTATTTGTTTTGCTACCGTCTCAAAGCGGAGACGTTCTCTCTCTTGAATATTTTCATTTGAATACCAAAAAGCACCGATACTCAAAAAAATGCCAACAATTAAAATAGTATACGTTAGTAATCGTTTCATGGTATTTAATGCCTAATTTTTTTCTTATATTCCTTTCATTTTATCCTAGATAGCTGAAAAAGCCTCAATGAGCCTCCAAAATCTTGCTCACAATCTCATACACATTATTGGAGAGGTTTGGATGATTTTTAATCCGCTCCAATTCTCCACCCATCTGCGCTTTTTGAAACGTTGAAAGTCTCCCGTAATTTTTAAATGCCCCTGCAAGCCCCGAAGCGATTTGGGGGTTAAGGGCATCGATCAAAATTACTTGATCGGCGACAAATCTAAATCCATCTCCGCTTTCATTATAAAACGCAACCGGATTGCGGGCAAAGGAACCGATCAAAGAGCGGACGAGGTTTGGTACTTTTACATCGTAGGCTGGATCTTCTTGGAGGGAGATAACTCTCTCTAGTGTCCCCCCACGTCTGGATGAGGCTAGCACACTAAAATATTTGTTCATCACCAGTGTTTGATCGCTGTAGCGTATGTAAAAATCATTCAATGCACTCACCGCTAATTCAGGAGCATAGTTCTCTAACAAATCTAATGCCGCCAAACGCTCACTCATCGAAAGTGCTTCATGGTAATGGGCTTGTGCGAGATGGCTGATCGATTCATTCCCTAAACTCACTAAAATCCCGAGCAGTCGATTTTTGAGGGCACGTTTTCCGATACTGAGACCATCGATGTCGGTGTTTGATGGTGCGTACAAAGCACAAATAGACTCTTGAAGTTCATCATAATAACACTTTGCCAATACCTGCTTGAGTCTCTCTTGCGCTTTTACGATAGCACTCACATCGATCGTCTCCTGACGCTGCATCATCGTCGTAATACTCGGAAGCTCCAACACTTGCGATTTGAACATCGGATCCATGGTGCTATCGCGTAGCAAAGCCCCATAGCTCTCGATATAGCGTTCATTCACCTCTGAACCTTCCATCATCGCCTCTAACGTCTCAATCGCGAAACGGTTGGCGGCTTCGAAGCGAACAAATCCGTCTCTATCATGCGCCATTAAAAACGGATAGTCAATTTCGTCACACTCGATAATCACCGGAGCGCTAAAATGACGGTTCAAGGAGAGCTTCGGAACTGAGGAGATCGCACTGAACTTCACTTCTGTTACCTCCTCCGTTATCCATAACGTCTTAGTGTTGAGTAGAATAATATCGGACGTTATCAGATCAAACGCCTCTCCACTCTCGGATAAAAGAGCGATGTTGAACGGCAGTGCATAAGGGAGCTGCTCTTGATTTTTGGTATTTCTCGGAATGCTTTGGACGATTCGCAACACCAGTTCAGCCGAATCCGAAGAGTACTCGCTCGAAATACGGAGCGTCGGGGTACGCTCTTGCGAATACCACCGTTTAAACGGGGTCAAATCGACGGGGCTCTCACTCTGCATCGCCCATAGAAAATCCTCCGTCCCCACCGCGTCACCATCAAAGGTATCGAAGTAAAGATCCATCGCGCGACGGAACCGCTCAGCTCCTAAAACGGTGTGCATCATCCGAATTACTTCCGCACCTTTTTCATAGACGGTGGCGGTGTAGAAGTTGTTAATCTCCATATAGGAAGCGG
Source organism: Sulfuricurvum sp. (assembly GCA_035290165.1). GTDB lineage: Bacteria > Campylobacterota > Campylobacteria > Campylobacterales > Sulfurimonadaceae > Sulfuricurvum. The sequence continues at coordinate 6,752 of DATDUY010000131.1, forward strand.
GTTTGATCGGATGGGCGGTCGGCCCCGCATCCTCGACATACTGCCGCTCACGGAGGGAACGGACATCATCGAGACGCTGGGTTAGAGGGGAGTTCATATC
>DATDUY010000132.1:0-9775 GCA_035290165.1 Sulfuricurvum sp.
GCATTTGCTGTTGCATCAATAGCAGGCTCTTTAGAGCTACATCCGCTCAAAACTAACATCGCTACTGTTGCGCTTAAAAAAGCAACTTTTTTCATCATGACATCTCCTCAGGATTATAAATATTTAGTGTTATGATACCGAAAAAACTGTTAACACTACCAATCAATCGATTGAATTCGTCCCATTTTCAGTGGGAAAATAAAACTTTTGTTAACTCCGAAACGGATTAGACCGATAGAACTGCGTGCTCCCTCTTGCTTTATATATAATATTGCTTCGCCATCGGGTGAAAATCTAGGAAAATCGTTCTCTCCGCTCGCAGTGAGACGTTTAACATTTCCCGAATTAAGTGATAACAAGTGAAGATTAAAGGAATTGCCTGCAAATGTGGCACTGCTCTCGCGTGCTTTATAGACCAGAAAATTTTTATACGAGCTCAAAGAGGAGTTATTTTTCCCCTGATACACGAGTTGCGAGATTCCGCTGCTGTTCATCTGTTTCGAAAATATATTAGGATACCCCAAGCGGTTGGAGACAAATGCAACTGAGCCATCCCCCATAAACTGCCCGTTCACATCGATACCGGAGTAATCGGTGACACGGTTTTTGTTTCCGGTAGCCAAATCGTACAAATAAATATCAGGCTGACCCTCAGGTGCCAGCGTCAGTAAAAGACGTTTGGAATCTTCACTGACATCAGAACACACCGCCATACCATCGGAACTTATAACTTTCTCTTTTTTTCCGCTGAGAAGATTCATCTTATAAATCGTCGGTTTAAAATCACTGAGAGAGGTAAAGTATAAATCGCTCTGCTCACGGTTAGCCCATTTTGCAAATCCGTACATCCCCCCTTTGAGAATCACTTTTTGATACGAAAGGGTGTAATCAGAAGCGATAATCTCTGAGTGTTTCGGACTGGTTAAACGGATGAAAAGAACTTTTCGTTTAATCCAATCAATAGGAGATCCCCCTAGTTTTGCATTAATATCATACGCAATGGTGTGGGAGAGAAATACCAACATTTCACTTTGTTTTAGAACATAACTTTTATGAAACAACTCTCTTCCGTTTTGAAGCAGTTTGATATCGGCATTGATCCCACCCGATCCATCACTATTCAACCGATAACGAAGCAAATACTGCGCATCTTTATGTACAGCTGAGGGAACAGGTGAATCAAACGCGGCCATTGCATAGCTCTCATCTACGTTAAACAAAGAGATGACATTCATATCAGCTACTAACATTTTGGAAAATTTATGAGACATATCGCTGCTTTGCAATGACGAGTCCTCGATGGCAAGGTTAGCCAACCCCTCTACCCCTTTAACCACTTCTATGGTCGCATCTGCGCCCCATGAAAGTTGAATCAAAGTTAACAATAAAAAGACAATTTTCAAATGACTACTCCTTAGCCGTTAATATACACTCTAATACCGCATCTTTACCATCAGGATGTTCCGGAAAACGGATTGAGGTCAGTCGATCTTTTAGCCAATCAACTTCTCCATTAAACGATCCGTTGCCGGAATAACTCATCACTTTATAGCTGATGAGCTTACCCTCAGCACTGATTTTCATACGAATTCGTGCCGCTTCCCCTGCCGTTCCAGATGGGGGGCGAAAATAGGTATAGACAAGCGCTTGAATCTTACCATGGTATTCGTTAACGAGCGGTCCACTTGATCCCCCTTGCGGTATCATTTTCACGGAAGGCTTTACAAGCTCAACTTTACTCACTTTATCCGAAAAACGGGGAGACTCTTTTCTCTCTCTAAGTTCTTTCTCAAGAGCATTGAGTTCATCTGTGCGTTTTGTATCTTCTTTAGGTTTTTTAGTAGACTTTTCAGCCTTAACTTGAGAAAAAAGATCCGATATTTCGGGTATCGGCTCAGGTTCAGCAATACGTTCCTCTTCTTGAACCGGTGCAGACTCCTCGCTGGGCTGCGGCTCAGAATTCTTTTGGGTTTCTGCATTCGGTTCCATAATCGATACCGATACATATTCACTTTGTGTCATCGCAAATTGCTCTATTGTAGGTGATACAATCAAACTGTACCCAGCCAAAAATAACACTAATACAAAGAATGTTATTGATATTAATCCGCTTAGAAAAAAATAGCGTTCTTGGTTAAAACCCATTTGACAGCATCTCTTACAGAAACTCTAAAATATATTTAGCCATTGGATGCTAACGAAACTTCTCTAAAGCCGGCTTGTTTAACTGCCCCTAATACCGACATAACTTTTCCATAATCAAGAGTTTGATCTGCACTGATAAGTACTGTTGCCTCGCGGTCTAACTGCTGTGCATAGAGTGAAAAATTATCATTAAATGTCTCTAATTTAAACGGTTCTTTATTGACTAAGATTTCACCCTCTTTGCTAATGGTAATATGAACAGGAGGAATTTTGGTAAGCTCTTTTTGCGCCGAACCTTTAGGGAGACGAATCAGCTCTTCATAAACAATATTGGGTGAAATAACCATTAAAATCGCCAAAAGAACCAACATCACATCCACAAGGGGGGTAATGTTCAGTTCCGGTTTTTCATCCCAATCAAACATACTTATACATCTTTAGAGAGAAGAGCATCACCTTGCATACGGATCAATCCCGAAAGCTCATACGCTTTGCGCTTTAATATCTGATGATAGGTGTAAGCGAAAATAGCGACAAAAATTCCTGAAGCGGTTGCCACAAGAGCGTCCGATACGCCCGAAGCGATAATACTCATCGTTCCGCTCGCCTGACCGATATGATCAAATGTATCCAAAATAGAGACAACCGTGCCGAAAAGACCGATAAAAGGGGTAGTAGAGGCAACAACCGAGAGAAACATCAACCCTTTTGTCGCTTCTTTTGTTGCCGCATACGACGCCATATCAAACAGTGCCGAAGAGAGGCGTGATGATGATTTAGTAAAATGGCTTAGATAAGCAAAATCAGGAATTTTTGAGGAACCTAACAATAAAGATTCTAGTGACTGATTTTCGGTAGAGATCCATTGATTTAGTGAAAAGAAACGGTAAAAAAATGTCCAATTGACAGCAATGAAGTAGAGGGAGAGTACCAGCAACACGAAAAGTGTTACCGGATGGCTTTTATCGTAAAAATCGGCGAATGTTTGAAACATTGGCTTAGACTAAACGATGTGCCGCAGAATCAAGACGTGCTGATACCGAAGCGATCATTGCATTCGAATCGCCAACACTGGTGATCAAAGATTTTGCTTCATCAAGTGCTTTAGCAATATCCCCTTCACTTTCACCACGAATGGCAACCGCACCGTCAACCAAAACGACCACTTTGTTTTGGGTAATTTGAACAACTCCCCAATTCACAACGATCGATTCGACTTTGCCGTTCTCTTTTTGGATATCGACTACTCCGGCTTGAAGCAGTGTTGTCAAAGAGACGTGTTCAGGGAGAACACCAAATTCTCCCTCTTCACCCGGAAGGGTGACGCTTTTAGCCGGCCCGTTATAAATCGGACCGCTTGGGGTGAGCACTTCTAATTGGAGTGTTTCCATAGTGTTTCCTTATAAGGCGAGAAGCAATTACTTGCTTTTCATTTTAGCAGCTTTTTCAATCGCCTCATTCATATCACCGACCATATAGAATGCGCCCTCAGGCATATGGTCGAATTCACCCTCAAGAATCCCTTTGAACCCTTTGATAGTGTTTTCAAGTGAAACGTATTTCCCCGGAGAACCGGTAAATACTTCCGCAACGAAGAACGGTTGAGAAAGGAATTTCTCGATTTTACGTGCGCGCTCAACAGTCGATTTATCATCTTCTGAAAGCTCATCCATACCGAGAATCGCAATGATATCTTGCAAATCTTTGTATTTTTGAAGCGTTTTTTGAACACCGCGAGCAACACTGTAATGCTCTTCACCGATGATTTGAGGATCAAGCAAGCGTGATGTTGAATCCAATGGATCAACCGCAGGATAGATCCCTTTTTCAGCGATTTTACGGTTAAGAACCGTTGTCGCATCAAGGTGAGCAAATACAGAAGCAGGAGCCGGGTCAGTCAAGTCATCCGCAGGTACGTATACCGCTTGAACAGACGTGATTGAACCTTTTTTGGTTGATGTAATACGGTCTTGGAGAGCACCCATTTCACGAGCCAATGTCGGTTGGTAACCAACAGCTGATGGGATACGTCCAAGAAGTGCTGACATCTCAGATCCTGATTGTGCAAAACGGAAGATGTTATCAATAAACATCAATACGTCAAGCCCTTTCTCATCACGGAAATATTCCGCCATGGTAAGACCGGTAAGAGCGATACGGTTACGTGCTCCCGGTGGTTCAGACATTTGACCGTAGCACAGTGCTACTTTGTCCAAAACGCTCGATTCTTTCATTTCGTGATAAAGGTCATTCCCCTCACGAGTACGCTCACCGACACCGGCGAAAACAGAAAGACCGTCATGCCCGTGTGCAACGTTGTGAATCAATTCCATGATGATAACGGTTTTACCGACACCGGCACCACCGAAGAGACCGACTTTACCACCTTTAGCATACGGTGCCAAAAGGTCAACAACTTTGATACCCGTTTCGAACATCTCAGTTTTTGTACTTTGGTCAACCAACGGCGGAGGATCACGGTGGATAGACCATGTATCACAATCAGTTACTTGATCGCCGCCATCGATGGTTTCACCGATAACGTTAAAGATACGTCCGAGAACTTTTTCACCAACCGGAACTTTGATCGGAGCGCCTGTTGCCTTAGCCGCCATACCGCGAACAAGACCTTCAGACATATCCATAGCGATCGTTCTTACACGACCGTTTCCAAGGTGAGATGCTACTTCAAGAATAAGACGAGTCGTATTCCCTTCTACACTTACATTTACTTCGATTGCGTCGTTGATAGCGGGTAAATACCCTTCAAAATCAACGTCAACAACCGGACCAATTACTTGAGCAATTTTACCAATCATTCTTTCCTCCATAATTATTTCATCGACTCGACGCCGCTGATAATCTCGATAAGTTCGGTTGTAATCGCTTCTTGTCTTGCTTTGTTAAACTTAACTTTCAACGAGTTAACCATCTCTTTAGCGTTGTTGGTTGCAGCATCCATTGCCTGCATACGTGCACTGTGTTCTGCCGCAACAGAATCAATAAGTGCGTAATACATATTATATTCAGCGTATTTCGTTACCAATGAATCGAGCATTTTCTCTTCATCTTGCGCTTCAAGCTCTAACATAGTGTTTTGAGCTTTTTCACAATCGTAATCTTCTACATTGACCGGCAACACACGGTTGACATGCAACTCTTGGGTAATAACATTTTTATAACCGTTGTATACAAGATATACGGCATCAATTTTACCCTCTTTGAAATCATTGATCGAACGGGTCATAAACTCGCTTGAACGCTGCATATCAGGAGATGAACTCAAATTTTTCACCGCATCAAGCATCTCTACTTCATTGTAGGTAAAAAATTCAATCCCTTTCTTCCCGATACCGCGAAGGCGAATTTTGACTTTTTTATTTTTGTATTCGCTCATAAGACGTTTGACCGCTTTGATGGTTTGCATATTGAAACCGCCGCAGAGACCTTTGTCCGCTGTAACAAAAATAATGTCGATCATTTCAGGTGCATCATTCTCAATGAAGCAGCGGTTTTCGATCCCGCCCACTTTATTACATTTGATACGTCCTGCGATTTCAGCTATCACTTGATTCGTTTTTTGTGCAAACAGACGTGAGCGTTTCGCAAGCTCTTCCGCACGGCGAAGCTTTGCCGTAGAGACAAGCTTCATTGCACGTGTAGTTTTTTGCGTGTTCGAAACACTTTTGATCTGTCTTTGAATCTCTTTCAAGTTAGCCATAAAGATCCTTATTCAGCAACGAAAGTAGATTTAAACTCTTCGAGTGCTTTTTTCATCATTGCCATCGTTTCATCATCGATTTTTGATGTACTACGGATGTTTTCAAGAATTTGTGGATAAGACGCTTCAATGAACGGATACAAATCCGCTTCAAATTTAACGACAGAATCTGCAGAGATATCATCAAGATACCCTTCATTACCCGCGAAAATAACCAATGCTTGTTTTTCAGCACCGAGTGGAGAATACGGAGGTTGTTTCAACACTTCAACCATACGTTGACCACGCTCAAGTTGTTTGCGGCTTACTTCGTCCAAATCAGAAGCAAATTGAGCAAACGCTTGAAGCTCACGATATTGAGCCAAATCAAGACGCAATGTTCCCGCAACTTGTTTTGTTGCTTTAATTTGTGCCGCACCACCGACACGTGATACCGAGAGACCTACGTTGATCGCAGGACGGATACCTGAGTTGAACAAATCAGTTTCCAAGAAAATTTGACCGTCAGTGATCGAAATAACGTTAGTAGGGATATACGCCGCAACGTCACCCGCTTGAGTTTCGATGATCGGAAGTGCTGTCAATGAACCCGCACCCAACTCATCGTTCAATTTCGCTGCACGCTCCAAAAGACGAGAGTGTAGATAGAAAACGTCACCCGGATACGCTTCACGACCCGGAGGACGGCGAAGGATCAATGACATTTCACGGTAAGCTACCGCGTGTTTAGAGAGATCATCATAAACGATCAAACCATGACGCGCGTTGTCACGGAAATATTCACCCATCGTTACACCGGTATACGGAGCAAGGAATTGGAGAGCTGCCGCTTCAGAAGCAGGAGCAGAAACGATAATAGTGTATTCAAGTGCACCGTGCTCTTCAAGACGACGGATAACTTGTGCAACCGTTGATTCTTTTTGACCAATCGCAACGTAAACACAGACTACGCCGTTCCCTTTTTGGTTGATAATCGTATCCAAAGCAACGGTAGTTTTACCGGTTTGGCGGTCACCGATGATAAGCTCACGTTGTCCGCGTCCGATTGGAACAAGGGCATCAATCGCTTTAATACCGGTTGCCATCGGTTCATGAACCGATTTACGTGCCATAATCCCAGGAGCTTTTTCCTCAACGAAACGTACTTCTGTAGTTTCGATAGGACCTTTACCGTCAATCGGCTCACCAAGAGCATTCACAACACGCCCAAGAAGTGCATCACCGACAGGAACACGTAGCAAACGTCCAAGACGTTTTACTGACATACCTTCACGAAGATCTTTACCTTTACCGAGAATAACAACACCGACGCTGCTCTCCTCAAGGTTCATAACCAGACCGCGTGAACCGTCTTCAAATTCTACCATCTCTCCGGCCATAACATTGTTCAAGCCATAAACTTGAGCGATTCCATCTCCGTATGAGACGATTTTTCCGGTTTCATTAATATCTACATTAAGTTCGAAATTCTCAATTCGCTCTTTAATGATTGAACTGATTTCGTCTGCTTGTACTTTTGCTACCACTATTTCTCCTTTCCCGAGGGTTAAATTGCTTTTAAAATGTGCTCAACCAATTGAGCATTGAGGCGACTTTTTGAAAAATTGATTTCGACATTTAAGTCATCAACTTCAACACGGATTCCGTCAAAATCAGAAGCAACATAACTCAAAGAGATTGTTGCCCCCATTTTTGTACCCAAATCACGTGCAATCGTCTCAACAGAAGCTTGATCCACAACACTATTACTGTAGATACGCCCCTTAAATGTACGTTTGGCTCGCGCAATCTCACGCGTTAATTGATCTGCGAGAGCAGGAATCAATAAAAGACGCCCGTTCTCAGCCAATAACTTGATAAGATTGTTAACGATAGCGCTGTTCGCCGAAGCGACCATATCCAAAACCAATTGACATTTAGCATTTACACTAATGTCATTGCTGTTCATGATAAGGTTGAATTTTTCATTTTCATACGCTTTCGCTACGCTGGTGAGAAGTGTTGCTAAATTTTCCAATGAAGCTTGATCACAACTTTCCATCAAAGGTTTGATGTAACGTTTTGCTATGAGTTCATTTCGCATTTATGCCACCTTCTTTTTCAAGATTTCGGTCATAGCTTCTTTACCTAAAGCGTCACTGCTGCTGTTCATAACGTCATTCATCACATCAGAAACCACTTCACGAACCATTTTACGTTTATCAAGTTCCATCAATGAACCGTTTTGCTTTTCAATGATTTCAAGCTCTTGTTCACATTGAGCCAAAATTTTGTCAGACAAAATTTTGTTCTCTTTTTTACTTGACTCCGCCAATTCGCTCGCAAACCGTTCTGCTTCTTCGATTTTGTGCTCGGCTGCATCTTTTAGACGTTTTGATTCACGAAGACGCTCTTGAACTTTTTCAAGTTCATCGGCAATCCCTGCACTTCTTCCGCTAAAATAGCTTTTAACCGGTTCAGCCAAAATGTAAAACAAAATTCCGGCAAAAATCAGGAAGTTAACCGTTCGTTGAACGATGTCCGTAGAACCCTCTGCACCGGCATCTGAGCCAAACAGATAGGCACTGAGCAGTAATACTGTAACGATTATTTTACCCATTGCATACCTCATATCTGACTTAGTTTTGCTGATACAGCAGATTGGAACGAAGACGCTTCATTTTGAAGCGCAGCGATCAACCGTGTTCGTTCTGCAGACATTTCGCCTTCGAACGTTGCGTACTCAAGTGCTAATTCAGCACGTTTTGTCTCTATTTTGCTATTTGCCAGCGCTTTGGCCTCAGCAATAACTTTTTCTCTTAATGCCGCTGCTTCCAGTTTAGCATCACTCATAATCTTCTCAGCTTTGGCATGAAACGCGGCGATTTCGGAATCGTTGTTGCCAACTTGTTCCAAATCTTTTTTAATATCCGCATCCCGTTTTTCCATATAACTGAAAAGAGGTTTGTAAAGCAAACTGTTTAGTAGGGCAATAAGGACAAGGAAGACAATCAGTGTGCTGCCTAGCAGCATCGGACTTATATCTAACATACCACCTCCTAAAAGTTGCGTGATTATACAACTTATAAATTGAAGGGACAGTTAAACGCGGATAGATATTAAGAAAGTAGGTCTAAAAATGATTCAATTTGTTCATTATCTTCAAATTCTATGGTCAGTTTGTAACCTTTTGTGCCACTTTTATAACCAAGCTGAAGCAATTGTTTTTTTAAAGCGCTGAAATCGAGCCCTTCCATTTCAAATGAAGCACTTGAAGCTGTAGTAGGCAGCTTGATTTTCTTCACCATGCTCTCCACATCGCGTACACTCAATTTTTGACCGATCACCGAATCGATCATCATCGCTTGTTCTTTCGGATCAAGCGATAAAATGACTTTGGCGTGGCCTGCACTGATTTTCCCCTCAACCAGAGCTTTTCGACCTTTTTCACTGAGTTGCAAAAGTCGTAATGTATTGGTGATCTGAGCGCGGCTTTTATGGACGGTTTGGGAAAGCTGTTCGTGAGTCAGTTCATGGATATCAATCAGCTCTTGATAGGCTTGCGCCAAATCGATTGCATTGAGCTCGTCGCGCTGAATGTTTTCGATCAGGGCATGTTCACGCATCTGCTCATCACTGACGGATACGACGATTGCTTTGATCGTTTTATTTTTGGCAAGTTTACTCGCACGTAAACGTCGCTCACCGGCAATAAGGATATATCCGTCAAGATCTTCTTTTACAACGATAGGCTGTAAAAGCCCGTGTGTTTTGATCGATTCGGAAAGTTCAGCCAAAGATTCTGAATCAAAATGTTTTCGCGGCTGATACGGATTGGGACGAATTTTGTTTACAGCGATCTCTTCGACTCCCCCTTTTTTAGGAAGCTCGTTATCGTATGCTTCTTCGATTTCACTTAAAAGTGCCCCA
>DATDUY010000133.1:0-2670 GCA_035290165.1 Sulfuricurvum sp.
GCGGGCGATAAAATTATGATTTTGGAAGCGATGAAAATGGAAATCGACGTAGTCGCTCCACGCAGCGGAAAAATAACTTCAATCAATGTCAGTGTCAATGACAAAATCGAAGCCGGCCAAGTATTGGCAGTCGTCGAATAACTCTTTAGTTCTTTTCTCCCTTATCTAGGGAGAAGTTTTGTACTTGCCTCTCCCATTTTTTCTACAATAAGCGCTAAAATATTTTCACTTTTCGTTTTATCGATAAACCCGTCAGCTCCCAAAGAAGCCGCCTCACGCTTGTTATTCTCACCTGTCATAGAACTGTTAACAATGATAGGGATCGCTTTGGTCTCCGCTCTTGCTTTGAGCTGTTGGATAACGGTGAATCCTGACATTTCCGGCATTTCGATATCGGTAATGATTGCCGGGATGGAGGAAGGATTGGGATGTCTCGTAATGAAATCAACCAAATCTTTTCCGTTATTAAACATTTGAAATCCAATATGGGCGTGTTCAAATATTTGTCGTAAATGGCGTTGAGCTGTTTTCGAGTCTTCGGCAATGAGTACTACACCGTTTTTGAGTTTATCGGGAATAGCAATATTTCGAAGTGCTTTTGTCGCATTTTCGACGTTCACCATCGCTTGCGGAATGACATCGGCTAAAAGCTTTTCATAGTCGAGAATTAAACAAAGGCTGCCATCATCGAGTCGGGTATCATTAATGATGAGACCGTCTTCTCCTAAACGGTAACTATCAGGTGAATGCATCTCGTTCCAATTCTTTTTAATAACACGATAGGCGAACATAATACGGATACCGATAATAATGCCGTTAAAGTCACAAATCAGTAGATTGGATGCTTTCTTTTTTGAATCTGCTAATTCAATACCCAACCATTTGGGAAGATTCAAAATAGGTATTTGAAGCTCGCGTAAAACGATTGTCCCTTCCAAAAGGGGGTGCGCTCCCGGAATCTGAGTGAGATGGTGTCGTTTAGCTTCGACGACTTCACGGGTTTTGAAAACATTAATAGCATAATAGGGAGATTCCTCAGCAATATCAATTTTAAAAACTAAGAGCTGTACTTCATTATTTTTAGCTAGGTTCGTTGCGGCATCGACGTGTTCTAAAAGAGACATTGTGACCTCAAATTATTTATATTCTTTAATCATATCCAAATCGTGGGGATTTTTTACTAAAATATAAAGGGTGTGAAGTGTAAAATGTGACAAAGATGTTAAAAATTTCTTGTAAATGTACTATTATAGATATAAAGTTGATAAAATGAAACAAACAACTGCCTGTCCTCTTGATTGTTACGATGCATGCCGTGTTGTGGTAAATGAGGAGGGGAGATTAAAGGGTGATACGTCTCACCCTGTGACGCGAGGTTATTTATGTCCTCATCTGAACCATTTCTCAGAACATGAACGATTGCTTGCCCCGAGGCTGCGAGGCGAAGAAATCTCTATGGATAAAGCGATCGATACACTGATTGAGGTATTGAAAACCTCAAAGAGCGATGAAATCCTTTATTATCGCGGCAGCGGCAATGTTGGATTGATGCAACGCTCTCCTGAGCATTTCTTTGCCTCCATCAAAGCACTCGGAACGTCGGGGTCGTTGTGTGACGGTGCCGGAGAAGCTGGGGTTTTGCTCGGTCGAGGAGCGAATGAAGTCGTATCTCCGCAGATGATTGCCGAGAGTGAAGTAGTGGTTTTTTGGGGTCGCAATCCCCATACGTCCCATTCGCATTTATTGCCGTTTTTAGAGGGGAAAACGATCATTGTTATTGATCCTATTCAAACGGAGATAGCGAAAAAAGCCGATTTGCATATCCAAATTAAGCCCCATTGTGATGTGCACTTAGCATTGCTTTTAAGCCGATTTGCGATAATTGAGGGGATTCATGATGTCGAATTTTTGGACAATCATGCTACGCAATACAACGATTTTTATGAATTGACCCAAAGTGTAAGGATAAAAGCAACACTTGATGCCATAGCGGTGAGTCTAGGAGAGATCGGATCGATGCTGGAGCTGATGAAAGGTAAAAAAAGCGTTATCTTTGTCGGTGTCGGTGTCCAAAAATACCGAAACGGTGCGGATGTCCTTCGCGCAATCGACGGATTTGGAGCCGTCATGGGACTTTTCGGCAAAAATGGATGCGGGGTGAGTTATCTCGGTAACTCCCTTGAGGGTATTAATGTGCCGTTTGAGTCTTTTTCTCATCGTGTAAGTAAGCCGACACTCGATTTTTCGAAGTATAATTGTGTTTTCGTTCAGGGTGCCAATCCTCTGGCTCAAATGCCAAACTCGAATGGGGTCAAAAGCGGATTTGCATCGGCAGGTTTCAGTGTCTATTTCGGATTGTATGAGAATGAGACCTCTCGCGAAGCGGATTTAGTCATACCGGCAAAAACATTTTTGGAAAAAAATGATTTTCGCAGTTCATACGGCGATTACACTCTTCAAGAGATGCCGCAACTGGTTGAAAGTGAAATCGGAATCAGTGAATATGAACTGACAAGAAGGTTGTGTGAACCGTTTGGTGTAGAGTTGGAGAATGAAGCGTATTATCTAGATGGCTTCAGGGATCACATCGACGTTCGCAATGGTGTCGGATACCGCCGAAATTCTCCTGAGATTCCGTACAAAGAGGGCTTTGTAAACGGGGAGTTTGAG
>DATDUY010000134.1:0-3048 GCA_035290165.1 Sulfuricurvum sp.
CTCTACGAGGGGAAACATACCGGACGTAACCGTGTCATTGAATTCGAAGAGCGTATGTTTAGCGGTGGAGACCAATTTTAATAACGCCTCTCTTCCTTCTCCTATTCGCCTCCTGTGGAGACGAATAAACTCCCATTCTGAACCAAATCTCTTCTTACTGAGGCATTGACTTTGTATCGTAGACTAAAGAGGCATTTCCCCCTTGGTGTTTCGCTTCTAGCAATGCTCGTTTAGCGTATTCGATCCCCTCAAGCATATCAGGAGTTTGCACAGGGAAAAGAGAGATTCCGATGCTCACTGTTTTTAAGATAGCATAAGTATTGATTCTAATCTTTTTCTTGAATGCGTTGCGAATGGTATCCGCAACCTCATTAATCTCATCCGCGTCATAATCGTATACAATGACAGCAAACGTGTCCCCGCCATAGCGGATAAGGATATCCCCTTGTCGAAGATTCTCATGAATAGTGTGTGCCATCGCTTTTATCACTTCATCACCGATCACAGACCCGTACGACTGATTAATAAGATGAAACTGATCCATATCAATCATCAAAATCCCATAGGGTATCATGGTACGCGTTGATTGTGCCACAATGAGCTTCGTCAGCTCTTCGAGATAAGCACGGTTATACAGCTGCGTCAAAGGGTCAATTCGAACCGTCTGTTGCAGTTTTTTATTAATAATTTGAAGTTTTGACGCATTGATGTAATTGCCTAATTGTTCTAGGGCTAAACGTATCGTACCCACTTCACGCGCTTCATAGGTAATCAACGAGACAACGATATCCAAATCATCCACAATCGGATAGCTTTGGCATACATAATGAGCATCAGGGTCAATCATTTTCGGACACGCCACTTCACATTGCGTTGAATCGACTATTCCGCTCGTTCTATCCGCACGACAGCCGCTTATTGCATCACACAAGAGTGTTTTCTCGCTATGGATGACATGAGTCGTTTTATTGAGGGGATTGAGCTCTAAAATATTAAAATTACTCAAATTCCAACGTGTCCGCAACAGTGCAACAATCCGTCCGTATACCTCATCGAGATTTTGATCTTTTTCTATTTCCGTTCTAAAACGCTCCACCTCATACAGTTGATGAACTCCCATCTGAAGGGTATAAAGGGGATCGCTGTTGTGTTGATCGAGCCGAATAAGAGATCCCATCTTTTTGCCGCTCTCACGAAGGGTAGAATCGAGTTTTTCCATGACGGCATTGGTCCACATCGCGGCGTTATAACCATCTTGTGTATCTGCGGGTTCAATACGACTCGTGTAATCGCCCCCTTCTGCCCTCTCCATCGTTAAGGCTACCGCATCAAGAGTCTCTTTATACGAAGCAATAAAACGGCGAACATTTTTAAGCAGATAATAGGTTAACAGTATCAAAACACTCATCGCTACCGCTGCCGCTACCAGTCCGGTTACTTTGAGATCGTTTATCTCCATTTCAATTGAGACAACCCCTAAAACACTTCCTACTTTGCTGTCATGACAGCTGAGGCAATCAATTTTCCCCTTTTCCGTTGCAACGTAGGGAATAGAGAGGCGATAAAGGGTGTCTGAGAACAACGATCCCGAGACATTCTCGATTGCCTTTCCTTCACGCAATACGGCACGGTCAATATCATCAACCGGATCTTGAGGATAAATACCTCTTCCATATTGAGCGCTCAACGCCTCGGAACGGACGATCCACGTGCGCTTCATCCCCTCTAACGCATCGATCTGTTTCAGTAATTCGTTTTGATACTCAGCACTGCCGGTCATCATATGGGATGTTAATGACTCTTGGACGATATGAGCCGCAAGATTTGCCTTACTTTCCGCTGATTGAAGACCCATATATCGAAAGGTCGCAGCCAATACGGCAATAAACAGAACCATTATTCCAACTATACTGATAACGAGGGTAAAAAATGTTTTCTCTTTTTTCATTATTCCTGACTTATATTATGTAAATAGATCGATTATACTGAAAAAAAGATTAGAGTTGTAAAAAAGGGAGATTCCCCCCGAGAATCGAGGGGAAAAGAGGTGGTTTTAGTGACAGCCGCAGCCGGTACCGCAGCTTCCTGATGCAGGAGCTTCGCTCTTCGGCGCAGCGGCAGTAGAACACGCGGAAACACCCGGAGGGGTATTGGGTTGAATCGCTTGGTTATCAACACCGCCATCGGCATTAATTTTCTCGATGGTTGCCCACAAATCTTCGGCAGCCTTCATGTAACGTTTCGCGGTTTCCGAAGTCGGTGCATAATAGGTTACCGGTTTACCTTCATCCCCGCCGGTGCGAATAGAAGGCTCGATCGGAATCTCCGCAAGGATACAGGTATCGAACTGATCCGCCATCGCTTTGGATGTCCCTTTGCCGAAGATGTCATACTCGACTCCGGTATCGGGAGCGATAAAGCCGGACATATTTTCAACAACGCCCGCAATCGGAATATGAAGTTTTTTAAACATATCCAAACTGCGGCGCGAATCATCGAGTGATACCATTTGAGGTGTTGTCACCGTAACTCCAACCGTCACAGGAACGCTTTGAGCCAATGTCAACTGCGCATCACCGGTACCCGGAGGCATATCGATAACGAGACAATCGAGATCCGACCATACTATATCGCGCAAGAACTGCTCGATCGCTTTCATAACCATCGCGCCGCGCCAGATGAGCGATTGCCCCTCTTCCATCAATGACCCCATTGACATCACTTCTACACCGTATGCTTTGATCGGAAGGACTTTATTACCGACTACTTCAGGTTTAACACCGTCAATTCCCATCATACGAGGGATATTAGGACCATAAATATCGGCATCCAACAATCCCACTTTTTTCCCTTGCATCGCGAGGGCTACGGCGAGGTTTACGGAGGTTGTCGATTTACCGACTCCCCCTTTGCCCGAGCTTACCATAATAAAATTTTTCACTTGAGGGGCAATATTTTTTCCCTTAGACGAACTTTCACGCGGCATTTTCGGTGCCGTGATATTAACAACAATTTCACCCGCACCGATACGTTTAAGCTCATCGGTTG
>DATDUY010000135.1:0-3389 GCA_035290165.1 Sulfuricurvum sp.
AAGGACGGATAGTCGCAACGATGCTTGCCGATGAGAAACAGCGCGGACGGTTCGAAGGGATTTTCGAGCGTCTTGAATCATTGATCGGGGAGTTTGCCCTGCTCGAAGAGATTACATCCGGAAATCAATATCATGAGAAAAAAGAGTATCGCCTCATCGATATTATCGACGGTGCGATCGATCTTGCGATGGTGGAATACGAAGCGGTTGATCGCCATGTTGATGCATCGATCAAAATTGAAGCCGATTACCGTCTTTTTGTTACGGCGGTGAAAAATCTGATCGATAACGCGATCAAATACTCCCCCGAAAAAAGGATGGAGATATGGATGGAAGAGGGAGAGATTATTTTTGCCAATAACGGTAAACCACTCAAAAAGCCGCTGAGCTACTACATCGAACCCTTTACGAAAGAGCATCCGACCAAAGACAGTTTTGGATTGGGGCTTTATATCGTGGATGCGATTTTAAAAGAGCACGATTATGTTCTTGCGTATGAACGGCGGGAAGAGCGGAATTGTTTTATTTGTGTCCCTGTAAAAACCAAAAGGAAATAGATGAAGAAAATTTTGATCACAAATGATGACGGATACGAATCTGCAGGGCTGTTAGCTCTTATCGAAGCATTAGAGGGATTGGGGCAAATCACGGTTGTTGCCCCCTCTACGGAGAAATCGGCGTGCGGACACTCCCTGACATTGACACGACCCCTTAGTTTTATCAGTGTCGGAGATGATTTTTATAAACTCGATGACGGTACCCCGAGCGATTGTGTTTATCTCGCCCTTCATTCCCTTTTCGAAGAGTCCAAACCCGATTTGCTGATCAGCGGTATCAACAAAGGTTCGAACATGGGTGAGGATATTACCTATTCGGGAACGGCGGCAGCGGCTATGGAAGCGGTTTTACATGACGTCCCTGCTATTGCCATCTCGCAAGTAATGGATTTTACTCAGCCGGTCGGTGATTTTACTTTGGCAAAACAGGCAATCCGTCACCTTGCCGAGAAGATCCTGCACGGAGATTTTCCGCTGAACGAAAGAGAATTTCTAAATGTGAATATTCCGCACGACGTGGAGGAGTTGGAGTTTGTCGTGACCTACGCGGGATATCGCTATTATGCCAATGACGCCCACCTCCATCGTAATCCGCGAGGAATGGAGTATTACTGGCTCGGACTCCATCCTCTGGAATATAAGCCACGTGAAAAACGGCAGACACTCTGTGATTTTGAAGCGATTGAGGCGGGAAAAGTGTCCCTCACCCCCATCAAACTCGATATGAGTGCCTATAAATCGATGCAGCAATTACGAGAGTGGCTGTGAGAGATACCCGCACTAAACTTGTATTCGGAGAAGAAACGCACGCGAAACTTCAAAATGCCAACATCCTTTTACTTGGTGTCGGCGGTGTCGGAAGTTTTTGCCTCGATTGTCTTTACCGCTCAGGGGTACGCCATATTACGATTGTCGATTTTGACCGCTACGACGTAACAAACCAAAACCGTCAGATGCACTCGGAAAACCACGAGGGGGAGTTGAAAGTCGAAGCCCTCAAAACTCATTATCCCGAAGTGATTGCCATCAGCGATAAAATTACTCCGGAGTGGGTCGAAGCCTTTGATTTTGAGCCGTATGATTTGATCCTCGATGCAATTGACGATATGCGAGCCAAACTCTCCCTCATCCAAAAATGCTATCCCAAACTTATCTCCTCGGTCGGTTCTGCCAAACGGCTTGATCCGACTCGAATCGAAGTGCGCTCCATTTGGAAAACGGAAGGTGACCCTTTTGCTTCCAAAATCCGAAATGAACTGCGTAAACGTAAGTTTAAAGGGGATTTTAGCTGTATTTGCTCTTCCGAACTCCCTATTATCAAAGAAAAAGGGAGCTTTGTCGGGGTTACAGGGGCGTTTGGACTGGCAATGTGTTCTCTGGCGCTCAGACGAATAGCTCAGGTGTAAATACAAGGCTGTACGAAAACAACAGTAATACTCTAACACTCTTACCATCCTATCTAACAATTTTTCATTATTATTCTGAAAGCTAAATTATTTCGGGTATCTACCCGTGAAGAGTTGTAAGGATGAGGATATGTTTGATTATACGAATGCTTCGGTTTTTGATCGAAGTCCGGAGAGTATCTTCGATCTTTTACATACAATATATGATCAGAAAATTTTTTTAGAAAAAAAAGAGGATGTTTCTATCCCTTTTCCGATCATAGAAATGTTGGATAGCCACACATTCAGTACGGTTGAAGCCATGATAGTGAATATGGGGATAGGCGAACGCATTGTTTTTGAGATCAATGAATCGGAGTATGGAGAGTATCAAGAGCAGATTGAGCCACTAATAAGGAAATTAAAAGATATCGGAGCACGCTTTGCTTCTAATATCTTCTAACTCTGTAACCTTCTCGTGACAAGAGAGTTTTATACTCATCATCATGGAACCTCTTCACCCCCTTTATCATCACTATTTGGAAGTCTTGGATGTGGCATTTCAGCCGATCGTTGATATCCATTCAGGAGTCATTTTCGGCGTAGAAGCTTTACTGCGCGGTACCGATACTCTTGGATTTGAGAGTATTTTCTCTTTTTTTGACCGCCTTTATGAGGAAAATATCCTCTATACGTTTGATTTGCGTCTTCGAGAGAAAGTGATGGAAAAGTTCTGTACGATTGAAGGGCATGAGAAGCTCAAACTTTTTTATAATCTTGATAACCGCGTATTGGAGATGACCGATTTTTCGAAAGGAAACACCATCCGTCTTCTGGAACGCTATAGCCTTGATCCCAAGGCAATCGTCTTCGAACTCTCCGAACATAATGAAATCCTCAATTTAGACCATTTTACCCAGCTGATGCACCATTACGGTGATGAGGGATTCTGTATCGCGATCGATGATTTCGGGATAGGGCAGTCAGGGTATAAACTGCTCTACCACTGCACCCCCAATATTATTAAGATTGATCGTTTCTTTTTAAGCTCTATCGATAAAGATCCTAAAAAGAAGATGCTGGCTCGGAACATGGTTCAGCTCTCCACGTTGCTGGGGTGCCGTGTCGTAGCTGAGGGTGTTGAGAGTGAGCGGGAACTTTCAGTGTGCAAAGAGATAGGCTGTAACTTGGTACAGGGGTATTTTATCCAGAAGCCGACGCTTGATTGTTCCCTTATTGTCGAAAAATATAGTATTAACGAAAGCAATCTAATCGAAGAGAAACGCTCTTTGGGTAATCAAAAAATCATCTTAAAACGGCTTGAGCCTCTCAAATCAATAATGATCAACGATTCGATGGATACCTTGCTGGATCTGTTGAAGGAAAAAGGGACCTATCTCGTTCCCGTTGTGGATGGATCGATGCAACCGTTAGGGATTATCCATGA
>DATDUY010000136.1:0-3113 GCA_035290165.1 Sulfuricurvum sp.
TACGTAAAACGACATTCTCCCCATATTGCGAGGGGGCAATTTCAATACGAAAATCGATGGTACGGTTTTCGTATTCGCGTGAAAAACTTCCCCCCTGAGGGGCAAAAACATTGATCATATCGATGTTACAACGCTCTTTGATGATAAGAGCGAAACGCCCGGCGAGTTCATGGTTGAGGAGGTAACGGGCTACAATTTTTCCGTCAATTCGATATCGCAGCCAATAAAATGATTCATACGCATTGATATGGATATCACTGGCGGAGCGCTGAATGCCGTATTCGAGGAGCATTTCAAAGATATCGATGACGTCGTCTTCTTCATAATCCATCGCATTGAACTGTTTGATTTTACGTTCAATGCTTTCAGGATCAACACGCAGAAGTGCCGTATACTTTTGTTGAAATTCTCGTACGGGGATATTTTTTTGTTCAACTTTTTTGTGTACTTTTTGACTGAGTTCAGCAAGGCGCTTTTCGCCCAAAAGTTCTTTACGCAGAATTTTGAGAAGATCATCGCTCTCTTCGGCGATGACCATCTCATACTCTTTCATGAGTTCTAGATTATAGGTTTTGGAAGTCTCTTTTTTTTGGACAAAGTGATGGGAAAGTGCAATATCGAGAAGATGTTTTTTAATGCCGATTTGCTGATAATAGTATTGCTCTTTTTGGCATACTTCAAATTGTTTTGGCGTTAATATCTTTTTAATATTCATTGGCACTTTTTGGTTTAATTATAACACAAAAAGGGGATAATCAGCGTGATAGGTAAAATTTGAAGATTGCCGAAGAGGCATTATGATCCAAACTCGCTTGTTGAGAGGTGTAATTAAGGATAAGACTTTTAAGGGCGTCGTCTTGCGTCGAATTGTTGTCTGCACTCGTCATAACGTAAAAGACGCTTCCTGTCTCCGTTGCTTTATACGGGGCAAATCCGGTTGGGGGCAAGGGGATAAATCCGTTTTTCCCCCCATTCAGAGAATAGGGAGTTGACGTATTGCATTCCAGCTCTGTTAAAAGGGTATTCGATGCATTGGTAGAGCTATTAAGCTCTTTGGGAAACTGCTCAGATAAACTCTTACACTGAAAAACCATTGATTCAATTAGATTGAAATGCGACTGTAAAGCACTTTTATACTGACTTCTATTGAGTGTTGAGAGGTTAATATAATAGTAGGTCAATGCTCCCATAAGCCCCGCCAAAAAAACGGTCATCGCAATTTCTATTTGGGTAAAAGCACTTCTTTGCATTGTTCTATTTTACAACCGCTATCCAGTGTTTATAACCGGTGGTACCATTACTCTCTGAAAAACAGAAACTGTCTCCATATCGGGCATAATTTGTAGTCATATCACCATAGTCTACAGCATGATTGGAGGTGTTAAGCTCTACTGTTTTATTGATTTCATGATTATAAATTGCACAATAAAGATCATCATCTCCCAATGAATTATAGGTGGTACCGTTAAGATCGATCGGAAATAAGAATGCGGGACGCCCTACCGGTGTTGTGGTATTCAATTCCCACCCGACGGAGGTCATTTCACGAATATCTTTAGGAAGTCTTCTGAGAATCAATACATTGGTAGCATTAAATTCGCTTAAGTCGGCAAGAGAGGGAGAATAGCCCATCTGAGCTTGAAACACATCATAGGCCCCCGAGAGCTGATATCCCTGATCCATCAAAGCAGCAATCCGTGCTTTTTTTGAGGTTAAATCAATATTAAAAAGATTTTTATAATAGAGCATCGCAACCGTCGATAAGAGAGCGAACAAGATAACGGCAATCGTCATCTCAACAAGAGAGATACCCTTTCTCATTCCATTGTAGGGTTGTGTCATGTAAAACTCCTTTTATAACACAGTATCCAAGTATATCGGCATGGAATAAAAAAACTTTAATGAAAAAAGTAAGAGGAGAACGCTGTAAGCGATTTTATCACCCCATAAAGGGGGATGGAGTAGAAAATTGCGAAGAGACGATTATGGTTTGACGATAAAGAGAGTCAAGTGGGTACCGTTATTCCAGCAAAATACCGGACCAAGGTTAGTATACGCTGTTGTTGCACTTGTTGGGAATAGTGTAGCATTTGAGGCATTAAATTCAACACTCGCATTAAACTCATGGTTGATAATAGCGCAGTATTGCTCATCATCCGATGTAGTTGATCTGCCTGTTGCATTCATGTCCAATTTGTATTGGAGTGCAATACCGCTCGTTCCCACGATGCCGGTAGTTTTATTCAATTCCCATGCTCCGGTGCCATCAGCAAGCCCGGTTGCCATTCCATCGATTGCGACAGGAAGTCTCGTAAGGATCGATACGTTGTGATCATCAAGTTCTGTCAAGTTTGTATCGAGATTTGCAATTGTACCTACTTGGACGATGTAAGCATCATACGCATTTGACATTTGCGCACCTTGATCGAGCAATGCAGCAACACGTGCTTTTTTAGCCGTCAATTCTGTGTTGAAAAAGTTTTTGTAGTACTTAATACCAATCGCTGCCAGCGTAGCAAATAAAATAACGGCAATAATCATCTCAACCAGAGAGATACCCTTTCTCATTCCATTATAGGGTTGTGTCATGTTAAACTCCTTTTATCATTGTGTGAGTATATCGGTACTGAATAAAAAAACTTTAATAGTAAGAGGATAAGTTAAAAAAAAGAAGGGGAGTATGGGAAGGGATTTTATCCCCCATAAAGGGGGATGGGGTAGAAAATTATGAAAAGGCGGCTTGCACCGACCTTAGAATTATGGTTTGACGATAAAGAGAGTCAAGTGTGTACCGTTATTCCAGCAAAATACCGGTCCGTAATTTTGATACGCTGTTGTTGCGCTTGTTGGGAATGTTGTAGCGTTTGAGGCATTGTATTCAATACTTGCATTAAACTCATGGTTGATAATAGCGCAGTATTGCTCATCATCCGATGTAATTGATCGACCTGTTGCGTTCATGTCCAATTTGTATTGGAGTGCAATACCGCTTGTTCCGCTAATACCGGTAGTTTTATTCAATTCCCAAGCCCCAGAACCATCTGCACGATCTGTCGCCATTCCATCGATTGCGACAGGAAGTCTAGCTAGAATGGATACGTTAGCATCATCAA
>DATDUY010000137.1:0-7530 GCA_035290165.1 Sulfuricurvum sp.
AATTTTTTTGCGTAATCGTTCCGCTAAAGTTTTAACTTCGCTTATCGTTGTATTGGGACAAATGATTATAAACTCCTCGCCGCCCCAGCGGAATGGATAATCGCTGGCTCGTAAGACCTCACGTATAATGAGGGTAATCTCTTTCAAAATAATATCACCCGTATCATGACCGCAGGTATCGTTGATTTTTTTGAAAAAGTCGATATCCATATAAATGAGAGAAATCAGTGTATTCTGACGCTTTCCAAAAGCGATTTCGCGCTGAATAATATCATCAAATCTTAGACGGTTATACAGACCTGTCAATGGATCGGTTTGCGCGACATATTCAAGCTTCTTTTCCATCATTTTGCGCTCTGTCATATCAATAGCAGTTCCCAGCCCTGTCCATTCTCCCTGAAATTTGACCGTCGAAATAGCGATATAAAACCATCGTACTTCTCCGGATTTAGTCACAATTTTCAAATCTTGGTAAATGATTTGATCTTGTAACTCCCCTTTTAATCGAGCCTGTACACGTCCTTCAATAAACTCTCGTTCTTTAGGTTCGATAAGGTCTATCGGGGTCATTATTTTTAGCTCATCAAAAGTATATCCGCTCATTTTTGTAAATGTGCTATTGACGTAGAGAAAGGTTTCACGATATAGGAAAATACCTGCTAATGCACTTTCCGTAAGTGTTTTAAAAAGAAGTTCACTCTCCTCAATCATACGATAAAGTTTTAGCATCTCCAACTGATTCTTGATACGATCGGTAATATCTATAATGTTTACGACAAGATGCTCTTTTCCGATATAGAGCATTTTTTGAATGCGCGCTTCCACATCATACTCTGTTCCGTCTTTGCGGCGATGCTTTGTCTCCAGAGCTAACAGCGGTATTGTCCCATCGAGAAGAGGTTGAATCAGTTTATGAAATTTTTTACTGCTGTATCCGGGTTTAATATCCAGTGGGGTCATAGTTGAGAGTTCATCCATTGTATACCCGATATTATGCAAAGCACTTCCATTTGCATAGCAAAATAGCAAGGTTTCCGGATTAAAAATATAGATTTCATTTAGACTTTTATCCACCAAGTTTCCCAATGCTTCAAGAGAATTCGCATATTGAATTTCCTGTGTAACATCTTTGTAAACCGCCATGATCTGACCATTGTCCAAGCGAGACACATCATTAACGCGCCATCCTTCTCGTTTCTCATCACGATAATAGCCAGCTTCAAAATGTTCAGATTCCCCCGTCTTATAGACACGCTCAAGTACCTCAAGTAAACCAAATTCATTTACGCTGGGGAAAACTTCTTGTACTTTTTTACCTATAATCTCTTCACGCAGGACATTGTCGGTTTGTTGTGCTTGAAGATTAAAATCGACAAAAATAAAATTGCCGTTTTCATAGCGGTAAATTGCAATATTGATCGGTAATGAATCGATGGGAATCAAATGAATGTTCCTGCTTTCTTTGAAGTTTTTAGGGTTGAAAACTAAAGTTAGTAATAAAAAATATTATAGCTTTTTTTTAAAATATAGTCTCAGAAAAAGATATTTATGAGATGGATATGATTATAAATGTGCCTTCATTTTTAATGAACCGTCTATAGTGTCAAAAATGCAACACAGATGCAACACTATAGGGATAATATTTTACGGAATAAGTAAGTGTTTTATGACTTTTTTGTGACCGAAAGTCCCTAAAATACCGACTTGGTTTATTTTTAATTGAACTTAAATTTTTAGAGTCAATGAATATAACCTTTGCTTCTAATACAAATGTGATATACAATCATATAAATGTATTATGCATTAGTGTAAACGTTAGGAAACAAAAGGAGGGGTATGTCTTTTATTGATAAAAGGAAAATTACGTTTGAAGAAAGAGTAGAAGTTTATAAAGCTCTTGGAAATAAAACAAGATTAGAAATTTTCGAGCAAATCTTATCGAACGGTGATAAAAGCATTCATGAAAATGGGATGATGTGTATTACTGATATCGCTTCATTGTTCACGTATTCTATGCCAACAATTTCGGCACATGTTGACATACTCAGAAAAGCCGGTTTAATTAAGAGTTATAAAGAAGGGAAAAAGATTTATGTCGATGTCGATATCGAAAAATGTAAAAAGCAATATGACGCATTTAGCAGTTTGATTTTGTCATATGAAGAAAAAAAATTGGAACAAGACTTAATATAAGGCTGATTTTCAAAAAATCTACTTAAACCTGCACCTCTCAAAAAATTAAAAAATACCAAAAAAGTTACTTTTCTAACACATTCTGTCAATTAGCTAATTAATTAAGTGTAAATATTCATTCCTTTTGATATGCTACAAATCAAATTAAACCATAGGTAGCATATGCAAAATATTTTTATTGGAAGACAGCCTATTATTGATCAGTACGGAAATCTCCATGGCTATGAATTGTTGTTTCGTCAAAGTTTCGACAATTATGCGGCTCCAATTTCTTGTAATACACAGGCTACTTGTCGTGTTTTGGTCAATTCGCTCAACAACTTCGGTTCGAGAAAACTTCTCGGGAAACATTACGGTTTTATTAATATCGATCATACGTTTTTTAACACACCTCTTTTTAATGCCATACCTGCTGATAAATTTGTCTTGGAAATTTTAGAGAATACTCTTGTTGATGATACCTTTATCGCCAATGTAAAAAATCTCAAAGAGCAAGGGTATACATTTGCGTTGGATGATATGGATCTCAGTGAAGAGATGATTGTACGGTTTGAACCTGTCTTTGAGTATTTGTCCTATATCAAAATCGATTTATTCTCTGCCAGCAGAGAAAAGATACACGAAAAAATCAACGTGTTCGAAGCGTATAAGGGGATTAAACTTCTTGCAGAAAAAGTGGAAACCATCGAGGATTACGAGTATTACAAAAAACTCGGGTTTGCGTATTTCCAAGGCTATTTTTATGAAAAACCCACTGTTTTTACACAAAAAAGATTTGATCCGTCTCATCGAGTGCTTTTAGAAGTGATTGCATTGATAGATGCAAATGCGGATATTAAAGAGCTGGAAGCAAAACTTTTAAGTTGTCCCCATTTAATAATGAATCTTTTGAAATACATCAACTCGGTTGAAATAGGGGTCAAAGAGCCGATTTCCTCTTTGCGTCATGCAATGGCGCTACTGGGGAGACAATCGTTAAAACAGTGGATTCTGTTATTTCTCTATGCAGATGCCACCGGATCAATGTTTTCAGAACCCATACTTTTATCCGCATTGTTTCGCGCAAAAATGATGAGCTGCTTAGTCACATGCACACTCTCCTCAATGCAGGAAGAAGCATTTTTAACGGGATTGCTTTCGTTATTTGATGTCATGTTTGGATTGCCTATGAAAGAGGTACTCTCCGGTGTTAATCTGAATGATTTGATTTTATCCGCATTAATCGATAAAGAGGGAACGCTCGGTGAGATGCTTGATTTGGTTATATCGATAGAGGAAGAAAATTTTTCAAATATTCAAGAGACAATGACAAAATTGGATATTGACGAAGATAAATTAAATGCAATGGCGACGGAGAGCTACAATTGGTCGAATGATTTTTATGAAGAACATTTTTCAAACATAAATGTATAGCCGTAGCTCGGGTGATAACGCTTTAGCAAACATTGCTCATTGCAGCGAAATCACTAAAGTCTCTACGTGAGATATAATGCTGCTCACATATAAATACAAGTAAGGACACCCTAATGAATGAACAAATGTTAATAGAACTTCAACACCATATCTCGCAAGTTGTCGGCGATCATACGGCAAAAATGGCGATGGCACTAAACAACTATGTACTCGATACGTCAGCCTCAACAGCGATCTACGCTATCGAAAAATCAACCGGAAACAAGCTCTCCGACGATGAAAAAGATAAAATCTTAGCCTCTATCATGACGGCTATGGACGGAAAGCTCGAAATGTATATCAAGCAAGCATACGGTGCGGAGTGACTTTAATTCTCGTGTAGCTTTTTGTTTCGGTTTTTAGGAATAGATTTTGCTTTATCTCAAGCATATTATTCGTTCAAGGAACCGTTATGGGTATCGCTTTCTACAGTGTTTATTCGGCTATATTTGAATATATTGAAATTTTCAGCGAAGTATGGGCAGAGAGACTTTTTTAGAGTCTCTCTCTGTTTGATTACGAAACGCTTTCAACCTCTGGTAGCTGTTTTAATAGTTTCACTTTAAAACATGCCCCCTCATTATTGTTGTATGCTTCAATGATACCGTGGAGATGATCTTCAATAATCATTTTACTCATATATAATCCCAATCCCGTCCCTGTTTTTTCATCTTTTGTCGTGAAATAGGGGTCAAAAAGTTTTGGAAGAATTGCCTTGTCGATTCCCCCTCCGTTGTCGCAGACGGTTGTGTTGACATAAAATTCATCCTCATCGACACATATATCTATAAATGGCGCTTTTGTATGCTTAGAGAGTAATGCATCTTTCGCATTGTTGATAATATTCACAAAAACCTGCATTAGTTCCCGAGAGTATGCGTCAACTTTCGTATCGGTTAAATAGGTGGTTTTGATGTCGATTCCATTATTTGTGAGGCTATCTTTTACGATAAGGAAGGTCTCTTCTATAATATCTTTTAGAATTACGGTTGAAACCGATTTATCCGGCTTGAAAAAATTTCTGAAATCGTCGATCGTTTTGGAGAGGTGCTGTGTTTGATCCAGAATATCCTCAGCATACACGGCAGCGGATGCATTATCAAATGACTCTAGTGCGATATCCAACAGTATATTGTTGGCATTCATCGCGATACCTGAGATAGGTTGTCGCCATTGATGCGCTATCATCCCTATCATTTCTCCCATTGCGGCATGGCGTGATTGTGCCATCATCAGTTGGTCTTTTCTCTTTAACTCGGTAATATCCATAGCTGTGGTGACTACGGTTCGTTTGCCGTCGATGATACCCAAAGGGGCTGAACTAAACTGCCAAATAAGGGTGTTTCCCTCTTTTGTCGTTACCGTTGCTTCTCCCATATCTACTTTGTGTTCCAGAGAATATAGCTTGTCCATATACTCATGCATCAACGGTTTATTTTTAGCGCATGCCTGTTCCGCCCATTTTTCTACGGTATTGATCTCCTCATCGGTGTAGCCGCTGAGGGATTTCCAGACACGATTGACCATTACCACCTCTCCATTTTCATTGTGGAGCATGATAGGGTTGGGCGCTTCTTGCAAGATCGTCTCCAACTCTTTTTTCTTTTGTTCGAGCTGCTGATAACTCTCACGTTTTTCAGTAATGTCTTCATGGGTTATAACGATATTTTTGACGTTGCCTGCAGTGTCTTTGAGGGGATAAATACGGGTAGTCAGCCAACGTTTTCTCCCCCTTCCTTTCCCTTCGCTCGGACCGGTTGAGTTGAATTCATACGGAGGAACGGCGACGGATTCTCCCGCATAGGCTCGGAGGATGTAATCAATCAATCCGGTTCTTTTAACCTCTTCACTTTTGAAAAGATTGAATGAATTGAGCGTATGGCTTGCTTCAAAGCCCCAAAGCTCTTCATACGCGTGATTGACTTCGATCTGAAGACCGTTTAAATCGTACAACTCGATGATGGAAGGGGATTGCTGCATCATGAGTTTGAATTGCTCTTCACTCTCCAAAAGCGCCTCTTCTACCCGTTTTTGTTCAGTCAAATCGGCAGAGTTTCCGACTAATCCTAAAAGTTTTCCATCGGAATTGACAAGTGGTGATTTAACGGTATAGAGATAAACCTGCGACCCATCAGGGTAGGTGACCCACTCGAAATTGGATTGACTTTTATCCCCTTCAAACATTTTTACATCATAGCTGCGAAAGAAATCGGCGACCTCTTTGCCAAATATCTCGTAATCGGTTTTGCCGATGATTTCATGGTTGGCTTTTCCGACAAATTTTTCGAATGCCTGATTGCATACAATGTAGGTAAAGTTAATGTCTTTGACAAAAATAATATTATCCACACTGTCAATAATGTTTTCATAGAGCTCTTTGAAGTAATTAAGAGATTTTTCTTGTTCTCTTAGGTGCTCTTCCGTTTCAAAATTATAAAGGGCATACGAGAGATCACCGGCAACTTCTTCTAAGAGTGAAATTTCTTCTTTATCGTAGATGTATGCGTTATCGACGGAGAGGGATATATTGCCGTAGACTTTGTCGTTATATTTTAGCTGAATGCTGAAAGCACCCTTGGTTTGATACATATCGGTTAAGGGGCAATCTGAACAACTTAGCTTCGTATTTTTGATTAATAAGTGACTTTCATCCCCTTCTGCTACTCTTTTGATGCAATGGGGTATCCATCCATTTTCAAGTTTGGTTTTAAACGCGGCGAAATTGTCTGAATTATCGGAACTGGTAATGTATTCGACCCCTTTGTTATCATCAAAGAGGACAATCAACGCATTACCGTAGACATGGTTGGAAACTAATATTTTGCAGCTCTCTTCAATCAATACCTTTCGCTCTTTTACACGAACGATAAGCTGATTGATGGCCCTGATAACGGAAAGAACACTGGTTAAGTGGTAGTTTTTAGCCGTATAGTTTGAAATTCTCCGAACTGTAAAATAGGTCAGAAAAACATATAACATTAATAGCATACTACCTATAAGGATGATTGAAATCGATAGTTTTTTATACATAGCATCTGAATGATTTTTAAATTCAGCAGCTTTTATTTTGGCATGATGGTAAAGATTGGTAGCCGATTTCTCGATCATTAAAACATGATGTGCGCCCTTGCCTTTGGTCAGAGCGATAGCTTTATCTCTCTCATTGTTTTTGACCAGTCGAATCACTTCATCCCGAATCGGTTTCCAATCACGAATGAGCTTTTCAGTATGATTAAGAAGTTGTTTCCCTTTCTCATGTTTGATGTACTGCCGGATAAGGGCTAGATGTGTGAAAACGTATTTTTCGTTTGTGTCTATTTCATGGATATATTTTTGAAGCTCTTCCTTAGATTGTGATAAAACAATATCTTTCATATCACGGTGCATCTCAAACACTTCGGATGTGACGATCAGTGCCGAAGTAGATACTTTAAAGGGACGATCATGCATCGTGTTCGTGATACCGTTCATAATACGTAATTGATAGAGCCCAAACAGTTGGGAAATTACCGTCAAAATAGCCAGTATGATAAAAATTATAATGATAAAACGGGTCTCATTTTTGCTATGTATCGGATATTTCATTGGATTCCTATTTATGTGAGCTATCAAAATTTAAATATATATTCAACGTATTAGTATAGCAGGGGTTACAAAAAATGTGTTCAATCGCAACTTTTAAGCTATAGTTATAGTATGTTTTTACTTCTATATGGAGATTTTTTATGGACACTGTCACTCTCACCGATAACCGCAGCGGAGAAAGCTATGAATTTCCTATCCTTCATCCCAAAATAGGACCTGATGTCATCGATGTACGTTCTCTCTATAAAGAGACGGGGATGTTTACCTATGATCCCGGATTCACCTCTACGGCAAGCTGCA
>DATDUY010000138.1:0-2584 GCA_035290165.1 Sulfuricurvum sp.
CAAATTCCGGTTTTCACTCTGAAAATTGATCCCCATTTTTTGCATTACGGCAATCTCATCAGAGGTATCTCGGATTAACCCTTTTAATTGTGAAAAAATTCCTCCGAAATCGATAGTTTCATCATTATTGCTTGCCGCTTCGATAATTCCATAGACCTGAATGTAGCCTAAATACATTACTTGCTGTTCAAGCTGATCGAGATATTTGCCGCTCTCTTGGATAAAACAATCCATCTTTAGCTGCAAAGCACTCAGCTTTTCACTGTAAACAAAAACCAATTCCACAAGAGCGTCAAGATTTTCACTTACTTCCGAAGCGATGATTTGAGCGTTGTATTGCAATGATTCTTCAATAAAATAGGTAACCATCTCTATCTGAATGCGAAGAGCCGACACAGTGAATATAAGTTCGTTAAGCGTATCCGACAACGATTCTGATAAGGTATGGATATGGGCAATCAGACGATCATTTTCTTTCGCATTGATACGGATATCACTCGCTAACACACCGAAAGTCTCTCCCCCTGCCGCAACTTTATACGATGCTACCGAAGCATTGAGGGATAAGAAAACAATATCGCGGGCAAGATGGCGAAGAATCAGCCCTTTTTCTTCGAACGTCGATTTCACATTATTATACATTTCAATTTTTTCAAACCATTGTTCATAACGTTGCTTCAGTGTTTGGCTGTATTCTAACAGTACTTTAAGTTTTAACCGCAAAGGTGTAGTCACTTCAGAGTATATTTGAGTCTCAGAATCACTGACAGCAAGTAACTTTTTACGTTCACTTAGTTCGCTCAGCAGGGCATCTGACATAAAATCGCTATAGCTGTTATATCCCAAGCTTTTTAAGCTTTCAAACAGCATCGGTTCACTCGACTCCATCCCGCCGCTTGTTTCTCCCATCAACAGCTTAAAATAGAGCTCACGTATTACGGAAAATATAGGAGAATTCGGTTTGAGCCGTATCGATATAAACTGATCTTTCAGAGGAAACACTGCCGCCAATACCCAGTAATATCCCCCCTCTTTTGTTTTGTTTTTTACATAGGCGACGACCGGTTTATCGCTTTTTAAGTGATCCCAAAGGAGTTTAAACACGACACGCGGCATATCAGGGTGACGAATAATGTTATGAAATTCTCCAATCAACTCCTCTTTCTTATACCCGCTGATACGGACAAATACCTCATTGCCGGAGAGTATCGTACTCGCATGATCCGTGATGGAAAAGAAGAGCTCTTGGATATCGAATTTCGCTTCTTTCATAGCGATGGCACAGCCTTTATTTTCCACTTGAACTCCCTTATAAACGTTGATAAATAGAGGAGCCTAACAGTTTCAGGCTCTCACGGTGGGTTGTTAGCGATTCTGAACTCCCTAGAAAAAGAGGGGACCCTTTTGGGAGAAGCGTCGTAAACCGCCCTATCAAATCGTGACGGGTGACATCATCAAAATAGATCATTACATTCCGGCAAAAAATCATGTCAAAACTATTTTTGAAAAAAAATGGATCCGTCACAAGGTTGTATTTTCGAAATAGCACTTTATCCCGCAGGGATGCATGGATTTGATACCGTCCGTCTTCCATTTTTTTAGCCTCAAAGGCACGTGCTACAATCTCTTTGGATAGCCCCTCTACCGCTTTAGGATCATACGCTCCGTGCATTGCGTGAGTTAGTACTTTTGAGGAGATATCGGTCGCTAAAATTTTGATATCCCATTTCTCAAAATCACTCAGATGGTGCTGTAGGAACATCAAAATCGTATACGGTTCTTCACCGCTCGAACACCCTGCAGACCAAATTCGGATTTTTTTCTCTCGCTTGGAAGAGGTAAGCTGAGGAAGATAGCCCTCCAGCCATTTCCACTGTGCCCCCTCACGAAAAAAAGAGGTGACATTGGTCGAAATTGCACTGACAAAAAACGAAAGCTCATCACCGCTCATATCCGAAACCAAATAATCATAATAATCACGAAACGATTTCAGCCCCAGCTGATTAAGACGTTTAGTTAGCCGCCCTTTTACCAAGGTGCTTTTTTGGTCCGATAAAGCAATTCCCACTTTTTCATAAATGTATTTACGAAATAGATTAAACTCCTCAGGACGCAGTTCAATTTCCAGCATGAGGAGCCTCAATCATCGGACGTAATTCATCGACATTGAGGATCAATGCGATATCACCGCTTCCTAAAATAGCCCCACCGGAAATCTCTCTCAGTTTCGCCAACGATTTCCCCAGAGGTTTGATAACCACCTGCTGACGCCCCACCAATTCATCGACCATAATAGCGATTCGCCCCGCTTCGGTCTCGACGCATACCAAAATCCCTTCCCAAGGTTCGATCCGATCTGTAGTGAGTGTGAATACATCGCTGAGCCGTATGATAGGAATATGTTGTCCGCGCATACTGACGAACTCCCCTTGTCCTTTTATAACATGAACAATCTCTTGCTCCGGTCGGAACGATTCAACGACGCTGAGAGTCGGTATGATATAAATCTCACCCGCCGTTTGAACCAGCATCCCATCGATAATTGCCAATGTCAGAGGAAGAACCATGGACAATGTTGTCCCCT
>DATDUY010000139.1:0-8154 GCA_035290165.1 Sulfuricurvum sp.
CCGGCTTTAATCGCTTGCGTTTTTTGACGACGAAGCGGGTGGGGATACATCAGCTCCAACACTTGATGGTTCTCATCATTGTGCATCAGTTTAATCATCTGCCCCATCTTGATCTCACCGTCAAACACGCGGACAAGGGCCATTGCCCCTTGGTAGGAGTCAAACCACGAATCGTAAATAATCGCTTTGGTCGTCGCAGTCGGATCACCCGCAGGGGCTGGGATACGATCGACGATCGCATCAATTAGTGTACGGATACCCACGCCCGTTTTTGCCGAAATCATGATCGCATCGGTTGCATCGATCCCAATCGTTGTTTCGATCTCTTCGGCAACCCGTTCCGGTTCTGCGGCGGGGAGATCGATTTTGTTGATAACGGGGATAAGGGTGAGATTATTTTCCATCGCCATATAGACATTGGCAATGGTCTGTGCTTCCACCCCTTGCGCCGCATCAACGATAAGTAATGCCCCATCAGATGATGCAAGTGACTTACTTACTTCGTAGCTGAAATCGACGTGGCCCGGAGTGTCGATCAGATTGAGAATGTAGTGCTTGCCGTCTTTGACGTAATCGAGACGGACGCTTTGGGCTTTAATTGTAATCCCCCGCTCTTGCTCGATGTCCATCGTATCCATCATCTGTTTGCTTAGCTCACGGTCACTGACCGCTCCGCACTCTTGGATGATACGATCGGCTAACGTACTTTTACCGTGGTCAATATGGGCGATAATTGAAAAGTTGCGAATATTATCCATTAGCTGAACAAACTGTTGACACTTTCATTATGATAAACGCGGCGAATGACTTCAGCAAATAGCGGAGCGACACTCAATACCTTGACTTTATCGCTTTGACCGCGAAGAACAAGGGTGTTAGAGATCACGAGTTCATCGAGTTCTCCGTTGTTAATATTCTCATACGCGTTCCCGCTGAGAACACCGTGAGTGGCACACGCCATAACTGACGTAGCACCGCGCTTTTTCAAAGCCGCTGCCGCTTTTACCATCGTTCCTGCCGTATCGACCATATCATCGATCATAATGATATCTTTGCCCGCAACGTCTCCGATGATATTCATCACTTCCGACTCATTTGCTTTTTCACGGCGTTTGTCAACGATGACCATATCAAGTCCGAGTTTTTCGGCAAAGTAGCGAGCACGTGCTACACCGCCGATATCAGGAGAGGCGATAACAGGATTCGGAAGGTTTTTAGCACGAATGTACTCTTCAAAAATAATAGCCCCATAAAGGTTATCTACCGGAATATCAAAGAACCCTTGGATTTGACCTGCATGCAAATCGATCGTCACGACACGGTCAATACCAGCCGTTTCAAACATATCGGCAACAAGTTTTGCGGTAATCGGAACACGAGGAGCCGCTTTACGATCTTGTCGTGCGTATCCGAAATACGGTACTACTGCCGTAATCGAACTCGCAGATGAGCGGCGAAGAGCATCGGTCATAATCAACAATTCCATCAAATTATCATTCGACGGAGCACCGGTAGACTGGATGATAAAAACATCACGCCCGCGAACACTCTCGGAAATTTGAACGTTAATCTCTCCGTCACTGAAACGTTTGATTAGAGCTTTGGAGAGGGGAACATCGAGGGTTCTGCACACTTCCGCCGCAAACTCGGTACACGCTGAACCGCTGAAAATCTTATATCCGCGCATGGGTCTTCCTGTTGCCTATAAATTATCGCGATTATAGCAACCTATCACTTTAGTAATGGTTAAAACTAAGTGCGATAGTCGGCGTTTATCTTAACGTATTCGTGACCCAAATCACATCCGTACGCGGTGAATTCACCGTCTTGAAGACCGATATCACAGTGAATCGTAAACGCGCTTTTTTGCATTACGCTCGCGGCAAGGGGTTCGAGTTTTTCATCGAACAATAGCTCCCCTTTTTTATAGACACAGATGTCATCGAACCAGATGCTTAAAAACGCTTCGTCGCACATAATCCCGCTTGCACCGACCGTCGAAGCAATACGCCCCCAATTGGGATCTTGCCCGAAAAGTGCCGTTTTTACGAGGAGTGAATTGCTGAGTGCTTTCGCCGCAATCTCTGCCTCTTTGTGGTTGATTGCCCCCGTAACCTGATAGGTTACCAGTTTCGTCGCCCCCTCACCGTCACGCACCATCTCTTTAGCCAAAAAGAGCATGATCGATTCTAACGCTTCTTTAAAAGCACTCGCATCAAATGCTCCGCTTTCACCGTTTGCCATTACGAGGACAGTATCATTGGTCGAGGTGTCTCCATCGACACTTGCGGCATTGAACGTCGTATGGACACACTCATCGAGAATACTCTGCATTGTACTCTTATCAACCGCCGCATCGGTCGTGATAAAACAGAGCATCGTTGCCATAGCCGGATTGATCATTCCGGCACCCTTCGCCATAGCACCGATGCGAAACGACTTTCCATCGTCCAAAACCGCTTCATACGCAATTCGCTTTGCAAACGTATCGGTTGTCATAATCGCTTCGGAGGCGTTGATCCCCTCACGAGCGGAGAGATTAAAATTCATAGAGCCTTCGATGATCTTCGCTTTCGGTAAGCGTACCCCGATAACTCCGGTCGAACTCATCACAGGGTTTTGTATCTGAGGAAACTTCTTTTGCACCGCACCAAGCACTTCATCAATATCATCGATTCCGGCACGTCCCGTCATCGCATTGGCATTTTTAGCATTGATCAGAACAAAATTTCCTTCAAACTCTCCCTGAGCACGAAAATGACGTATCGGAGCCGCCGTCATTTTATTGGTGGTAAAGACCGATGCAATCGCACACGGTTTTTCCGAATAGATAAAAGCGAGGTCATAAGCCCCCTCTTTTTTTAATCCGATGTGAATCCCGTCGGCAAAAAATCCTGCCGCCGCACATACGCCGCCTTCAATCGTGTTAAGCATAGCCATAAAAAATTCTCCAAAAATAAACTGCAATATTATAAACAGTGAAGCCTAGAAGTTGGTTAAAACGATAATTGTCAGAAAGGGAACTAGTAAGAGGGAGAAAAATCGGGGAGATCCCGATCTCGTTAGAGCACTACGTACAGAGATTACGAATCTTTTTTAAGAGTACGAAGCTCAGAAGCAGCGATTTTAAGTTTTTTGGTAGTACCGTCTTCAAGCGTTACGCGAACAGTACGAAGGTTTGGTAAAAAACGACGCTTAGTTCTATTTTTCGCGTGAGAAACATTGTTTCCGCTCATCGGGCCTTTACCGCTAATAGCACATTTTCTTGCCATTTTGAGGCTCCTTGCGTAAATTTTAGTTGCGAATTTTATCGCAGTAAACCCAAAGTTTACCTTAAGTAACGGATTAACCTCATATAAAGGCTCCTTTAATCAATTCACGATTACAATTAGCGGACTTTAAAAATAATTAAGATCGGATGCTGTGATACGTGGTTACTCAAGAACAAATTTTGCTTTACATCCAAAATATCCCTCCTGCCCCCTTTGTCGTCAAGCAAACACTTGATTACGTACGCATCGGCGATTTAACCAAAGCGGCTAAATGTGCCGAAGAGGATCCGGCACTCAAACTTTATCTTAGAACCTTAGTAAACCGTCCTATTTACGGATTTCGTAATGAAGTCAGCGATTTATCCCAAATCTTCAGCATCCTCGGCATCTCGACGGCACAGCAAATTTTATATAACTATCTCATGACTCTCCTTGCTCCGAAAGAGTGGGGCCTTTTTAATCTCAGTTCCCAAGCGTTTTACGATTTGCAGGCCTCACTCAGCCGTAAATGGGCAAAAATCCTTACTCATCTGAATCTTCTCAAACATGACAACGAAAGTGCCATTACCCTTTTGCCTGCCAGTATCATTGTGTGTGATGCCCTCTTCGGTGAATACAAAAACGAAGTGGAGCAGCTCAGAAGTGTCAAAGCGTTGGATTACAACACAATCCTTCATCGACTCACCAAAATGAGTTTGTTCGATATTTGTACCGAAATCGCACAAAAATGGGAAATATCCCCCTCTATCAGCCGTATCGTCCATGCTTCATCCGGCTTGGATAAAGAGTTAGAAGCAAATGAGAAACTATTGGCAAAATGGATGCATTTATTGCTCTTTTACGAATTAAGTCAAAGTGTCTATGTAAGTGCCGGACTCAATGAATTTGTTGAGTTCCAAATTGAATTTGTCCAAGATATATACGAATCTTTTATGCAGGTGGTAGAGTACGATGAGACCAACGGTTAAGGGGCGAATAGCCACCTTCCATCCGCAAGGATTTCTGGACGGTAACAATGCCCCCTCTTTTCTCACTATCGATGATATCAAAGCGACGGAAGCACTCAATATTGATATGCTGCTGGTCTCTTTGAAAAAAGTTATTTTTTTCAATAAAAACGGTTTGGATGTTTTTATTCGCCTTTTGGACAGTATCCGATCTCATAAGCACATAGCGGTTGGTTTATGCGACTATGATTCCGCTAAATTTGCTACGATCAATAAATTTTACGGCGCTGGTCTCAGTTTTTCTCTTTTCCGTACCGAAAAAATTGCCGAGCTCTTTGTCCCCTCCAATAAAGGTGATTCCAAAACCGTTCTTTTGTACAATGAAGACGCTTCACAGCGCTCGGCTATGGCGATTGAACTGTTCGATTACGGACACAATCCCGTTATAGCCCAGACTAAAAAAGAGTTCGATGAAAAAAAACAAAATCCTGATCTCTATTATGCTGTTATTGAAGAGACCTATTTAGGGCTATTCGCCCAAAAAATAGCAACCCGCGTTACCGGCAATGCCATTATTTATACCATCGCCAATTTTCTAGATGCTGAAATCACCGATACGTTTAACATCGCCTATCACAACAACTCCCTCAACGTCGGGTTCCGTCTCTTTATTTTTGACGCTTACAAAGTGGTATCGATGAATGTCCATGCCCTCAATTTCTTCACCAAACTCGCCTCCTCAGCTGCCGAATACAATGCTTCGATCTGTTTTGTAGGTTTGACCTTTGAAAAGACACCGCAAAGCTTTAAAAATGATCTCGAAGATGCCGGCATCATGTTTTTTGACCAGATGGAAGATATTCTCAAAAACAAAGAGCTGCTGCAAGAACTCGGGGGAAGCAGCGCATCTTCCTCTAAACAAACACGAACCCTTACAAAAGCCCTTATCAATGAACTCCCCGGCTTTATAGACGCCACCGTTTCAACGATTGCCATGATGACGAATGCGCAAGCGGTTAAAGAGTCGATGAACATCCAAACACTGGAAATCAAAAACAGCGCAAATCAATATGCCAGTTCCATCGGATTTTACGGTGATTTGGACGGAATGATTATCCTGATCTTTCCAAAAGATATTGCAAAAAAAGCGTGCTCACTCCTCATAGGAGAGGAAAGCGAAAACGAGGAAGCAATACTTGACTCATTGGCCGAATTTGTTAACATTATCGGCGGACGTGCCAAAGCGTTGTTGGGAGAGAAAAAAAATCGTGTCGATATTACCCTTCCCCGTACGTATGCAGATGTTAATTCCCTCCTTGAGATGGCGCAAAACAAAAAAGGGGTACAAGTCAATTTGCGTTTTGAGGGAAGCAACTTTATATTCTTTTTGACACGATAGAGTTATCAAAGCTAGCTGCAAACCTTTTTCGCTAAAATAACAGAAATATTACTCAAGGTGTACACCATGCTCGTTGCCCCCAGTGTCCTCTCTGCCGATTTCGGTAATTTAGCGCGCGATGTCCGTGCCATTTGTGACGCAGGGTGCGATTTGGTGCATGTCGATGTTATGGATGGACACTTTGTCCCCAATCTTACTATCGGACCCGTTGTCGTAAGTGCCATTGCACGCGTGGCGACAAAGCCCCTCGATATCCATCTGATGGTACAAAACAACACCTTTTTTGTTGATCTCTTCGCCCCTCTCAAGCCGCAATACATTACCTTTCACATCGAAGAGGAAAAACATCCTCACCGCCTGATCCAACATATCCGTTCACTCGGGATCAAACCGGGGATCGTCCTTAATCCTCATACCCCCGCTGAAGCGATAGAATATCTCCTCGGTGATATTGACATGGTACTCGTTATGTCGGTTAATCCCGGATTCGGCGGCCAAAAGTTTATCCCAAGTGCTGTTGATAAAATCCGCCGTCTCAAAACACTTCGCGATTCGATCAATCC
The DNA here is from genome assembly GCA_035290165.1 of Sulfuricurvum sp. Taxonomy (GTDB): domain Bacteria; phylum Campylobacterota; class Campylobacteria; order Campylobacterales; family Sulfurimonadaceae; genus Sulfuricurvum. Next base: position 6,182 of record DATDUY010000139.1, read on the forward strand.
TAACTGTCTGATTGAAATCGACGGAGGGGTTGGAAGTTCCAACATTGCGCTACTTAAAGATGCCGGAGTCGATGTGTGTGTTGCCGGAAGCTATGTATTTGGATCTGAGGATTATAAAACTGCGATTGACAGCCTAAAAGCATGAGAGTCAAGATTTGCGGCATTACCAACCTTGAGGATGCTTTTCTCGCTATAAATGCCGGAGCCGATGCTCTTGGATTTGTTTTTTACCCAGAGTCTCCCCGCTATATCACCCCCGAAAATGCTCAGACAATTATCGCACAACTTCCCCCTTTCGTGGAGAAAGTGGCTCTTTTCGTCAACGAAGCCCCTGAAACTATCCGTTCTATCTGCTTAGAGAGCGGGTGCACGCTCGCACAAATCCATTTTGATGTGAGTGATGATTTTTTTGCTCAGGTTAATTTTCCGACACTTCGTGTTGTCCGAGCCAAAAATCGAGACGATATCCTCCGCGACCCTGATGAGTATCGTCTCGTAGATGCCTATTGCGACGCATATGGAGGAAGCGGTAAACGGTTAAATATTGAATGGTTCGAAGGGATAGACTGCTCCAAGATTATCCTAGCCGGAGGACTTGATTCCGAAAATGTCGGCAGTTTAAAAAAATACGGTTTTTACGGTGTCGATGTCAGCAGCGGTGTTGAAGCATCCTATGGGAAAAAAGATCCCTCTCGTGTCGTCTCATTTATCGAAAAGGCCAAAGGGTGAAAATATTCGATCCGAAAGTTCTGACACGTTTAAGCAAAAGCGGTATCCCGAAAGAGGAGTTTGAAACCTCATTGGGAAGCGAGGCAGACCTCTCCTTGGAGCTTCTTAAAGCCCAAGGGATGAACATCATTTTGCACAACGGTTTCTATCGTTTTCGAAGTGCCGTTACCTCTATTGACGATACCCTTTTTTGTATTGTCGATGTTGAATCCAACGGTTCCAAACCGTCCCATCATCAAATCATTGAAATCGGTGCCGTTAAGCTCCAAAACGGAAAGATCCTAGATACCTACGAAAGTTTAGTCTATTGCACCGACATATCCGATCAAATCCAAGAAATAACCGGTATAAAAACCTCACAGACACTCAAAGCCCCTTCTCTTTGCAAAGTAATGGGGGAATTTCGCCTCTTTTTGGGAGATGCCGTATTTGTAGGGCATGATGCCAAGTTTGATTATAATTTTGTTTCTGCAATGATGGAGCGAGTCGGACTTGATAGGCTTCTAAACCGCTCTTTGTGTACGATTGATTTAGCCGAACGAGCCTTTGAATCCGAACGCTACGGTTTAGCCTATCTCAATCAACAACTTGAGCTTTACCGTGATGCCACACACCATCGTGCTCTCTCAGATGCCATGACAACAACCAAACTGCTCAAACGAACCCTTAAACTTCTTCCGACTTCACTCCATACGACAGAAGAGTTGATTGCATTTTCAAAAGAGGCAAAAAAAATGAAACGGCTGAAGCCTGAGAAAAAAGAGAAACCGGAGAAAGAGAAAAAAGGGGAAGAATAAGGGAAGACCTTATTCCGTAAATTGTCCAATACTGACGAGACGGTTGTAGCGCTTTTCGAGACGTTCTTCATCACTCAAGGTTCTGAGTTCAGCAACTTCTCCTAGAAAATACTCTTTTAGAGCTTTAACAGCACCCTCTTTATCACGATGTGCCCCGATGAGAGGCTCATCAATAATATCATCGATCAAATCAAGCTCTTTGAGATCGGCAGAGGTGATTTTAAGAGCTTTTGTCGCCGCTTCAACTTTGGTCGGATCATTCCACAAAATGGCCGAACACCCCTCAGGTGAGATAACACTAAACACAGAGTATCGCATCATCGCAAGACGATCGGCAACACCGATCGCTAACGCTCCACCGCTGCCCCCTTCACCGATAACAACGGATACGGTAATGGTGTTAAGGTTGGAAAGCTCAATCAGATTACGGGCAATCGCTTCACTCTG
>DATDUY010000140.1:0-2193 GCA_035290165.1 Sulfuricurvum sp.
ACCTATTTAGCCGTACCGCTTGTTATGGTAACGACGATGGAAAAACCTTTTACCGAAAGTATCGATCAATTGAACGGGAAAAAAGTCGGAGTCGTAAAAGGGTATGCAACCTTTGAACGATTAAAAAAACTCTACCCCTCCTTAAATATCATTGAAGTCAAATCGGTGAATGACGGGTTAAAAAAAGTTGAAAGCGGTCAACTTTACGGTTATATTGATAATCTTGTCGTAACCTCTTCGTATATTCAAAAAGAGTATGCCGGAAGTTTGAAGGTATCATCACGTCTGGATGAAAAAGATGAATTGCACGTTGCCGTACACAACGACGAACCGATGATGTATGCAATTTTTGAAAAACTTGTTTTAGAGCTGGATGATTTAACACTGCAAAAAAGTTACAACCGCTGGACTTCGACGATTGAGCAGGTAGCGTGGTTTGATCGTGCTTTAGTCGGTAAAATAGTTTTTGTTATCCTTCTCTTTTTGGTCGCATTTATATGGCGTTATGCACTTTTGAAACGGTATAACTCCCGTTTGCTCAAACTCTCTACCACCGATAAGCTGACTGGACTCTATAATCGTCAAAAAACCGATGAAAAACTGAATGAAGAACAGAAAAAAGTTAATCGATATCTTGATTATCATTGCAGTATTATGATGATCGATGTTGATTTATTCAAAACTATTAATGATACATTGGGGCATCAGGAAGGTGACAAAGTATTGCAAAACATGGCAGATGTGATGAAGAAATCCCTCCGTCAAACGGATGCTATCGGACGATGGGGAGGGGAAGAATTTATCGTTATACTCTCTCATACACCATTGGAAGAAGCGTTGAATGTCGCTGAACATCTTCGATCTAAAGTAGCTGAGTCTCCGTTTATCCCCCTTCATCCGGTAACCGTTAGTATCGGTGTAGGAGAATTTACCTATACTGAAGAGGTTCATGAATGTGTTGCCAGAATTGACGCCGCACTTTATAAAGCAAAAGAAAATGGTCGAAACGGCGTTGTTTCAACATTTTAAAAGTTAGATTCTGGATAAAAATATTCATATTTAATTAATTTTCGTGTTATTTAATAAAAACATATTGTATACTGTATAGGTCATTTTATAAATTTAAAAAAGTGAGTCTTAACGTATGGAATTACATATGAAGCCGGGGGAGTTTATTGTCTCTAAAACCGATTTAAAAGGGCTGATTACCTATTGCAATGAAACTTTTATAGAGATGTCGGGATATTCCGAAGCAGAATTATTAAATGCTCCGCATAATATTCTGCGACATGAAGATATGCCCAAAGTCGTATTTAAACTCTTATGGGAGCGGATACGTGAACGGGAGGGGATTTATGCCTACGTTAAAAATAAAACGAAAAATGGGGATTATTACTGGGTTTATGCGTATGTAACCCCCTCCTTTGATTCTTCCGGTAATCGTATCGGTTATTATTCCGTACGACGTGCACCGACTCCCAAAGCAATTCAAGCCATTGCTCCTATTTACAGTGAGCTCTTAGAGGTGGAACGAAGAGGGGGGATGAATGCCTCTGAAGCGCATCTAAATTCACTACTTCAACAGCAAGGAGTGACATATGAACAATTTGTCTTCGGTCTACAAAAATAAGCTTTTTCTTTATACGGTAGGGGTATGGGTAGCAACATTGCTCTATTTTACTTTAGCATCGAATGTCCTTATTGCAGGTGTATTGGGAATCCTCATACTCGGAGGGGGAGTGCTTCTTTTTTCGCATTCAGCCAAAGACCCAATTTTGGAACGGATTGAAAAGGTACTCAGCCGAGCATCAATCGGAGAGTTGGAAGATCGCATCGTTTCCGTTGATCCGGATTCTCCCTATAAACAGTTAGCATCGAGTTTTAACAACTTGCTTGATCAAGTTGAAGCGTATATGCGTGAAAGTATTGCCGCAATCACTTTTGCAGAAAAAGGAGAAGAGGATCATGTCATGTACCCCGAAGGGTTTAAGGGGGTATTTGCATTATCGGTAAATCCGATTAACCACTCTTGTGATGGGATTAGAGCGCAACAGCTCCTTTTTGCACGCCGTCATTACGGTGAGCATTTTAAAAATATCGGGGGGGGAAGTAACGGAGGGCTTGAGACCATCCGCAAAGACATTGTGAAAAGCAATGATACTATGATAGATATCGCTTCAAGAGCAAAAAACA
>DATDUY010000141.1:0-2790 GCA_035290165.1 Sulfuricurvum sp.
AATTTTGCAGTCGAATTCGAAACCGGTAAATACTCGGGTGAACTCGGCGGTATGATGACCAGTTTACAAGGGCTCAGTGAAAGCGTCGGCGATTTTATGGCACTCCTTTCTAAAAACGGTGCGACCCTCAATCAGGGTGCTTCAACCCTCTCCAATGCAAGTAATAATCTCTCAGCTTCAAGCAATACCCAAGCATCCAGCCTCGAAGAGACTGCCGCCGCCATCGAAGAGCTTACGAGCAATATCGCAGCTAACAGTCAAAAAGCAAGTGAAATGGCATCACTAGCCCATGAAGCGCAAACGGCAGCGAGTGAGGGAAAAAACCTTTCCAATACGACCGTAGCAGCCATGAAAGAGATCAGCCATGCAACACAGTCAATCAATGATGCGGTCGATATTATCGAAAATATCGCCTTCCAAACCAATATCCTCAGCCTCAATGCCGCTGTCGAAGCGGCAACTGCCGGAGATGCGGGGAAAGGTTTTGCCGTTGTTGCTCAAGAAGTTCGGAACCTCGCAAACCGTTCGGCAGAAGCGGCTCAACAGATTAAACATCTCGCCGAACTTGCCAATACCAAATCGACGGATGGTTTACAGGTAAGCGAGAACATGATGAAAGGGTTGGATGTCATCAACCAAAAAATCATGATGACGACTCAACTCGTCCAAGACGTTGCCAGCGGAAGCCGCGAACAGATGGCGGGGATCAATCAGATCAATTCCGCCGTTGCACAGCTCGATCAGATGACACAGCAAAACGCTTCACTGGCGAACGATGTCAGTCATTTGAGTGATGATATCCTCGGAATGTCACAGTCACTCAGCGATACGGCGGCAAAAACAAAATACCGTAAAGAGTCGGAGAACCGTGTATGCCGTATCGATATGATGTTTGAAACCAATAAACTCAAATTTGACCATGTCAATTTTAAAAATAACAACTTCGGAAAGCTAAAAGATAGCGTCAGCGCATGGACGGTCACGAATGAGACACAATGTGATCTGGGGAAATGGATTCAAGCCCATAGCAATGAGAGCTACGCGAAGGGGTCTGAGTGGAAAGATCTTCTTACCTATCATGCTCATGTCCATCAAAAAGTACAAGAGTTTATAAACCGTGAAAAAAGCGGAGGACGTCCCGAAGAACTCGAACGGATTGCCAAAGAGATCGAAAGCGATACAACAAAAGTGTTCGCATCCCTCAATAAAGTCCGCGTTGTGGCATGTATTGAAGATCAACAAATGATCCCTGTTAAACAAGTACATACTCCGTCGCCACGTCCTGTTGAGAGAGCAATTTCAGTTGTTTCAAAACCATCAGTACTTTCGGCTCCGAAACCGTCTCTCAAAAAAAGTGACGATATTTGGGAAAGCTTCTAAATATATACAAAACTAATATTTACATAAAGGAAAGCTATGATCAATAACATGGCGATTAAGTCAAAGTTACTGTTACTATTGGGTATTGTCCTCTCAGGGTTAATTATTATGGGGATTGTCGGTTCATCCACCATATCATCTATTAAAGATGGGGGAACGTATCTTTATGAAAAAAGAACAGTTGCGTTAGGTACGATGGGGCGTATTGCAATGCATTTTGATAATATGCGTGCAGCGTCATTTCGTACTCAAATGTTTAACGACCCTTCTAAATGGAATGAAAATAAAGCTATATTAGAAAAAGAGTCAGAAGAACTTTTTAAACTCATTCCTGATTATGAAAAAACATATGCAACGAGTGAAGATAAACAGCAGTTTGAAGATTTAATTGAACAAATAAAGCTTTATACACAAGCTTATGACAATATTTATAAAGCAAAAATTTCAGCTAATGAATTAGCTGCGGTTGAAGCGATTAAGACAATGGCTCCTATCAGTAATGCTACTAGTGAAAAAATTGGTGACATTATTAAAATGAATCTTGAAGCTGCAAAAAAAGTGGCGGAAAACAATAATGATACTGCTTCTAACGGTTTGGCACTTTTGATTATCATTGGATTAATCGTAGTAATTTTTAGTGCTATGATTGGCTCAATGGTAATGAATAATATTACTAAGTCTGTTGAAGATATAAAAGATGGGTTGATAAGCTTTTTTGCTTTTCTGGGAAGAGAAACTGAAAAAGCGAAGTCAATTAATGTGAATAGTGATGATGAGTTTGGAATTATGGCTAAAGTGATCAATGACAATGTTATTAAAATAGAAAAAGAGATGTTATTTGATCGCGAGGTAATTAGTGATATTACTCGTGCTGCAAATGAAATTAAATTAGGAAAATTTCATATTGAAGTGACTAAATCAACAACTAATCCGAATTTGGAACAGCTGAAAAAAACATTTAGCGAAGTTGTTCATTATATTGATCACAATGTTGCACGTGACCTAAATTTACTTTTGGCTCAAATTGCTGCTTATAAAGAGAATGATTTTACACACCGAATACCAAATGCTTATGGACGAGTTGCTGTTGCACTTAACGAACTCGGTGATGAAATCTCACATATGCTTAAAACGGCTCTTCAAAATGGAATGGATCTCCAAGGCGATGCTGGCAATCTCAAACAAGCGGTAGAATCCCTCTCCACCGCGAGCAACCAACAAGCGGCAAGCTTGGAAGAGACAGCGGCGGCGATGGAAGAGATGACCAGTAATGTCCAACAGAATGCCCAAAAAGCAAACGATATGGCATCTATGGCGGCACAAACCGATGCCAGTGCCAAAGAAGGTGCAGAACTCGCACAACGTACCGCTACGGCAATGACAGAGATTCAAGTTGCTACCAACTCGATC
>DATDUY010000142.1:0-14806 GCA_035290165.1 Sulfuricurvum sp.
GCCATTGTAAAAGGTGTTGATTTAGAATTCGGTGTGAAAAATGTCTTTGGAAAAACACTCAAAACTCTCTATTTTCCTCTGAACCCGCCAAACACAAGTGACGTCCCCTATATGGGACAGACTTTTTGGATTAATTTACTTTATAAGTTCTAGCAACATTTAATCATAAATTAACAAATACTTATATATTATTAAATTATGTTACTACACATTGGATTATGATGACACATTCTCTTATCGGAAAATTTGCCTTGGTATTCTGGCTGCTTTACATTGCCGTCATTGCCCCCATATTTATCTTTATTCAAATCAATGTCTCTTCGGTTCTCTACGAAAGCGAAAGGGCAAAAATCGAGCTGGTTACCCAAACGCTCAAACCGATCATCTCTACGTATCTGACATTTGATCAACAAGATATGCTCAGCGATACCATGCGTACCTTTTTTCAAAATCCCAATATTTTGAAAGTATCGTTGATCGATACAAACCATAACGTTATTTTTGAGCAACACTATCCCCATTCCAAAACACTAGAGACAATTACCCTCTCTGAACCTGTGATCGATTCCATCACCCATCAAAATCAAGCTACCCTTGTGATCCGTTATTCAAATAACTTCGTACAAGATCTTGAAACTAAACTTTTCCTACAGCTAATGGTTCTCTCGCTGTTTGCACTCCTGATCTTTTCTCTCACCTATCTCTATTTTCGGAAACAGTTTTTTGTCCTTCGTCTTTTGTCAAACTGGATGGGAAGCTATTCTTTGGATAAAACGTCTGAACCGTTCAAAAGCGATAATACGAATAGCGAGATCATGACTATCACCTCATCAGCCAATAAAATGGTCGAAACGATTGATAACTATCGGTGTCAAATGGAGCAGATCAATAATGAATTAGAAAATCGTGTTGAGACCGAAATTACCAAGCGGCGTGAAAAAGAACAACTCTTAGTCCACCAGTCCCGTCTCGCGGCAATGGGAGAGATGATCGAGAATATTGCCCATCAATGGCGACAACCTTTGAATATCATCGGGTTGGCAGTCGCCGATATCAGCATGAAGCGTACACTTGGCTTGCTCGAAGATGACGGAATTGAAAAAAACAGTACCATTATCAACAATAATCTTGCTTTCATGTCGAATACCATCGATGATTTTCGAAACTTTTTTAACATGGACAAAGAGTCTCTCCTTTTCGACCCGATCCAACCCATCCATGAAATTTTTACCCTTTTAGGCGAACAGCTGCGCTATGCCAACATCACCTATCACATCCATAAAAAATGCGATAAAGAGATTTTCGGCGTTGCAAATGAATTCAAACAAGTAATTTTAAACATCGTCAATAATGCCCAAGATGCCATTAAAAGCAAACAAGGTCAAAACGGAGGAAAGATCGAAATTACTTTACGTTGCGATGCAAACCATCTTTATATCGATATCAGCGATACCGGCGGTGGTGTGCCGCCTTCAATAGTCGAACGTATTTTTGACCCTTACTTTACAACCAAACTCCACAATAAAGGTACCGGTATCGGGCTATATATGTCCAAAGTCATCATCGAACAGCATTTCAAAGGCTCTCTCAGCGTACGCAATAGCGATGATGGTGCCTTATTTACATTGGCTATCGCTCTGAGCCGATAATGAAAAAATCGGTTCTGCTCCTTCTCATACCGTTTCTCCTCTGGGGTACTACGTATGATTCGACACTATTGCAGATAGGGGCAAAACTATTTCCCAAAGTCGTCTTAATGGAAAAAGGGACCAAAGAACGGATTCAAACGAGCGTACACTTTGTTATTATCACTACTCCTTCAAACAAAGAAGCTGCACAACGATTATCAGAGATGATTGAACGTCAATACGGCGGCGTCCTTAGCAATTATTCTCTTACCCTATCAATACTCTCGCCAAAAGAAGCTTTGGAGGTTAAAAATGCGCATGGTTTTATTTTGCTCATGGAACCGAATGAGGGTATCCTCATTCCCCTGCTAGAGCATGCTCATCAGAGTAAAACGTTGACATTTAGTTTTGATCCCGCACTCTTGCAAAAAGGGGTTGCCATTTCGCTTTACATCGGAAGAAGCGTCAAACCCTATATTAACCTCACCGTACTCAAAGAGGTACCGTTTACGTTCGAATACGGTTTCTTAAAACTTTCTCAACCGTATTAAGCTTTAAGAGTTATAAACTTCAACTCTGTTTCTGCCGTTCTTTTTTGCTTCGTACATAGCTCCATCGGCTTTTTCAAAGAGCGTTTTTTTCGTATCATCAGCCGTGAGCTGTGCTATCCCAAAACTTAATGTCATTTGATTATCAACATAGCTAAAGGAATGCATCTGAACAAGTTTTCTCAAATTTTCAGCCAAATTACACGCACCGATAATATCTGTTGAAGGGGTTAAAATAACAAACTCTTCCCCTCCCCATCGTGCAAAAATATCTCCGTTTTTAATATTATCAGCAATAAGGTTTACCAAATCTATCAAAATAATATCGCCTGCTTGATGCCCGAAGGTATCATTAACCAGTTTAAAATTATCGACATCGAAGATTATCAAAGTAAGCGCAATATTGTTTTGCTTGGCATTGGCGATCTCTAAAGCAAATATATCTTCAAAATTTTCCCGATTGTTAATTCCTGTCAAATTATCTTTGTACGCTTTTTGCTCTAATGTGTTTGTCATCGAATAGAGTTCATCGACTTTGTTTTTCATCGCTTTGTTGATATTTCTCAACTGCTGTTTGGTCTGCTCAAGCTCCGTAATATCATGGCGAATCGCTATGTATTCAATAATATCTCCATCAACGTCCAATATCGGTATAACCGTGGTATCGACGATATACTGACCTCCGTCTTTTTTCATATTGGTAACAACGCCCGTCCAGCTCTTTTTCGCTTTAATCGTGTCCCATAAATCTTTAAATGAGCTTCTAGGCATATCCGGATGTCTAATAATGTTATGCGGCTTGCCGATAAGTTCATCTCTCGTATAGCCCGATATCTCGCAAAATTTGTCATTCACATAGGTGATGACCCCTTTGGGATTCGTTTTTGAGACAATATTGCTCAGATCAACCGCTTTTTTATATTCGGTTAATAGATTAGAATTTTCGCTTTTATAATTTTGATTGCTGCCAATAATAGCCTCAAAATTGGAAGCCAAATCATTCGCCATCTGTAAAGTCAGAGAATCGATTTCACTTTGCAATGCGTAAGAGAGATTTCCGTTTTCAAAAATAATCTGTGTTATCGCGCTTTTCAGTTTTAAGATCAATGTAAAAAGATCGGAAACAGTGACATTGTAATTATTTAAGAGTTGTAAAAAATCTATTTTGACCTGGCACTCGGAAACAGTTGCACGCCACTCGATCACACTGATAAAACAATCACAAAACTGATAAAAAAGGTGGGTATTTTTTTCAATAATAGGCAATGAGTGTCTATGAAGTACATTTTGTACTTCACTTTTTTCCATCCAAATTTTTATGATGTCATTTCTGTTAACACGTAAAAAATAGGAAAATTCTTCGCTATTTATAATTTTAATCATATATACTCGCCTTTTAAATTATCACATTCTTTAATTGCATTAATTGTATTACATTTACAATAAATTTCTTGTATAACAAATAATCAAATCGGATATTTTGCTATAATAAAATTTAAATGTGTCTATAAAATAGGAATACCCCTCATAGTGAAGAAACAATGAAACCTCTAGTTGCAAATCTCTTGATGATCGTGATATCAATGGATCTTTTCTGTGTAGAAAAAAAATGGATACCCTTTGAGCCGATAGGATCCGATGAAGTTTCTAAGCTTGAACGCAATACCTCCAAGCTTCAGACCGATAATAAAACGATTCAAAATTTAAAAATCATCAAAAATCTACTCGATCGTGTCAACAAAGAGGGGATAACTACAGAAAATAAAAAAAACTGGTACTCCCTCGAATCTATGGATAACGAATAAATCCTTAGTTATATCAATCCGTCACGATGCATCCGTTCTTGGAGCGCTATAAGGATATAAGCGCTCACCGTTCCACCGTGAAATTCCCGGATTTTATCCTCCCACTCTACGGGGATAGTAATCAGTTTCTTTTTCTTCTCTTTATCCCCTTTTTGTCTCTCTTCTCTCTCGCTCATCGCAGCAGAACTTTTCACTTTTTCAATATTTTGAAGAAAACTTTTTTTTGCCATTTTATATCCTTTATATATATTTTAAATATTTATTTTATATTTAAAATAGATTTTACTTCCGAAATCAACTCATCCATTTCTTGATCGGCTTTACTAAAAATCCGATACTCTTTGATACTTTTTCCCTCACCGACCGAATGGGCGATATCGACCCGTTGGCGCAACACGGATGTCATCAATTCAAAGTGATCCGACATACAGATGAAATCGACCAAATCTCCAAACTTCTTCATAGCAGGATTGATGTTATTAAAGAGGACATGGGTTTTAAGAGTCTCTCCTTGTATTTCAGAGAGGCTTTTGAGGATATCTTCGTATTTCTGCAACCCCATCAGATCAAAGGGTTTATCACTTACAGGGGTAATAAGCAAATCCGAAGCGATGATGGCAATACGGTTATAGGCACTGTCAAATCCGCCTGAATCAATAATTGTGAGGGAATCGGTTGAATCCGCCGCCGCATATTCCGCTAACTCTTCGGCAGTGTTAAAATGGAGCATTTGTATCGGAGAAAGATTATGCTCCTGACGCAGAGCATTAGTTACGGTAAGGGAACGCTGTGTATCAAGATCGACAATGCAGGTATCGATAAAACCGGAGAAATATACGGCAAGATTCCACGCTACTGTGGACTTGCCGACACCCCCTTTTTGATGCGAGAGAGTAAGGATCATTTATATACCTTAAATATAGATAGAATATATAAAGTATATATTTATGATCCTTAAATTTTCTATAGACAATTTTACGTAGAAATTACTGTATTTATTTAAAAGCGCGGTATAATAACTTATTCACGCAGGAGGTTATACGATGAACGAAGCAGGGTTACTCACTGTATTTGTCGGCATTATCGCTCTGTGTATGGTGGTAATAACGGCTGTGATACTGTTCATTGGAATACACTCAATCAAAACAATGGAGAAAACACAGGAGTTTATTGCTCATGTACAAAATGAGCTCAGTTTTCTCTCAACCAAAGGAGCCTTGACTCTCCATGAAGTGAATGAGTTTCTTGCCCATCTCAAAGAGGAGACAAAAGCTCTCAGTGACAAATCGAAACTCTCATTGCATGAACTGCATGATTTGATCTCTTTTCTTCATGACGAGACCAAAGAACTTGCCCTCAAAGCTTCCAACGGTATTGCGAAAGTAACGATCGGATCACTCGCCATCGGAGCACTTTCACAATTTTTAAAGAAAAAAAATAACCCTTAGGAGAAATAAAATGAACCAAGACAACACACTCAGCTTTGTATTAGGTGCCGCGCTCGGTGGAGTCGCAGGATATTATCTATTCAAACATCAAGACCAAATCGTCGATAAAATCCATGAACTTGAAGGAAATCTCAATATCGATCATAACACCCTTATCGACAAAGCAAAAAGCAAACTCGATACACTGACACAAAGCGTTCAATCAACTATTGAGCGTTACACTCATGGCAGTGAAGATAAATCAGCCGATGAGATCACCGCGATTATGGCCGAATTGGCAAAGCTACGTGAAGAGGTTAGAGAACTCAGAACCCATTAATGGGTTCTGATCGAATACTATTGATGAAGTCGAGACGAAGTTTTACGAAGCATTCGAAGCGTCGTTAGAGTAAATGCGACAATCGCCGGACCGAAGATAAATCCCCAAAAACCGAATGTTGCCAACCCGCCCACAATAGCAAAAAAGATCATAAATTCATTCATACGGCTCTTTCCGTCACTCAGCTTCTTATTGACAAAATTCAAAATGACCAACTTAACGATATTATCGATAAAAAACGCCATCATCGCCCAAGAATAGATCGAAATGATTAGAGCATTCATGATATTCCCCTCAAAATATTCATGCAATGCAACCGGAACCCATATTAATGCGGTACCGACAACAGGGATAACTGCTGATATACCGGTCATAAATCCAAGCAAAAAGGGGTTATATCCCTCAAAAAAAGCGATGAAAATTCCAAATGCCACCCCTTGCGCGAACATAACACCGCCTAATGTGTAAAACACAACTGCCGTCGTAGTCATCATATCGCTAAAAAATGCCCGCTTAATGGTGCGGGAAAGTGGGATAATCGGAAGAATAAAAAGGATCATACTCCGTCCGTACCAGCTCAGGAAAAAGAAAAATACAACAATCATTGCCATCTCTGCCAGCATTGTCATAAAGGTTTGGAGTCCGCTGCCAAGCCAAGCAGCCATAGTAGCTATGATCTCATCCTTATGCGCTTTTCCTAAAAGGATTAAATTATCCAGAGGCTCCCTCAGCCACCCTAAAAAAGAGGGAAGGTAGCTCGTTGCCATATCAATTTTATCTCCTAATGTACGAATGCTCCCGACAACATTGGAGGGTTGTTCAAACAGATAGTAGAGAAACATCGCAAGGGGAACAAATAAGATAAGAGAGAGACCTAATGTCACAATACCCGCTGAAATAATCGGTGCCATAGGTTCAAGCCGTTTTATGCGACGTATTTTAGCTTCGACTGCACGGGAGAGAGGAAATAGGACAATAGCCAATAAAAAAGCAATAAAAAAACTTTTTAAAAAGGGGAAAAAGAGCCAAGTGATTAGTCCCAAGGCTGAAAAAATCATAAATCGGACAAAAAGTTTATTTTCCATATCTTCTCCTGATTAGTGTTGATGGGTGACAAAGTTTTTAAAACTCCCCTCTTGCTGTTCCAAAACTTCACGTGTCCCCTCTTCCAGAACCGTTCCGTTTTCAAGGACATAGATATAATCGGCTCGGGTAATAGTACTGAGTCTGTGCGCTATGATAATAACCGTTTTATTATGTAAAAAAGGTGCTAATCCTTCAAAGAGTGCCGATTCGGTATGAACATCCAGCGCCGAAGTCGATTCGTCAAATATGACAACCTTAGGGTTTGCGAGGAGCATCCTAGCGATTGAGAGGCGTTGACGCTGACCGCCGGAGAGACGAATCCCAAGTTTACCCACCTGCGTCTCCAAGCCCTGTGGAAGCGTACGGACAAAATCAGCAAGCTGCGCAAGCACAAGGGCATTCCAAATCACCTCATCGCTGATCTCATCGCCCATACTTAGGTTAAACCGAAGCGTCTCGTTAAACATCAGCGGTTGCTGCAAGACAACAAACACCGACTCGCGTACCCGCGAAAACCCGATATCCTTAACACTCACACCATTATAGAATATATCACCCGATGAGGGGGAATAAAAACCGACCAACAGCTGAGAAAGGGTGCTCTTTCCGCTTCCGCTCGCACCGATGATGGCAACCGTACTTCCGGAGCGAATAGTAATATTCAGCCCCTTCAGTACCGGTTCTTTTTCATCGTATCCAAATACCAAATCACGAGTCTGAATGGAGAGGGAAGAACCGTGTTCCAATACATTCGACGTAGAAGAGTGTTTCTCTTCGCTAGGAAGTGACAGCAATTCATTGAGTCTAGAGAGGGCATTTTTTGCATTGGCAAAGCTGTACTGCATCGAGAGCAAATCCTGCACGGGAGTCATCATAAACCACAGATATCCGAATATCCCGAACATCAGTCCGATAGAGAGATCCGAATAAAGAACCATCACCAGTCCCAGTGCTCTAAAAATCTCAAATCCGCTGAGAAACAGGGTATACGAATACCGTTCTCCCCTCAATGCCTTGATTCCGTATTTGCTGGCACTTTGACGAAGCCGTTGAGACTGTTCTATCGCACTCGCGATAAACCGCTCCTCTTTGTTACTCGCTCGGATTTGACCGAAGAGATCGCACATCTGCGTCAAGTTATCGGAGAGTTCACCGATGGTTCTGTTTTGCTCTTTTTTGAGTTGTCCGACACTTCCCGATATTTTACGGGTTACGATCATAATCAGCGGTTGAAAAATGATGATAAGAATTCCAAACAAGGGGTTAATCCAGATCAGCACCGCCGCTACCCCGATGAGGGTTGCGACAGAGACAATAAACTTGGAAAGGGCACTCCCCAAAAACTGCTCAATCGTATCGATATCGGTGATAAGATGGGTAATTACTTTACCGCTTCCCAGCCGCTCATACGCAGACATCGACACATGTTTTAGATGTTCCAGTGCCTGAACACGAATCGTAAAGCTGAGTTCTTGCGAAAGGGTAATGAAAAATTTCTGAGATATCACACTGAGGATAAAAAACAGAAACCTCAAAAAAATAGTCACCGCCAGCACAATACCGATGTAGAGGAGCGGTTCATGCAGTGGGGTGAAAAAATCAATTGTTTTGGTGATACTTCCCCCTTTTTTAAGAAGTACCTCATCTACAAGGAGCGGTATTAGCAAAGGGATGGGTATAGAGATCAAGGTGGCAAGAATGGCTATGATGTTGCCCCACAATAGTGAGCGTTTATAGCGGAGCATCATCGAAAAAAGGTGTTTAAAGGTAATCATCTTACGATTATATCCAAAGCTGCACTGCTATTTATAAGTAAAAAATAAATAATAAAAATTATCCTTTAGAGTTTTAAGTTAACTTTCTTCCTCTCAGTTGAATTAATCTTTGTATGTTACAATTTCCCAATATTACTCAAAAACCACACAAGGAAATACCATGCTCGTTACTAAAAAAGCTCCTGACTTTACTGCTACAACTGTCCTCGGAAACAACCAAATCGTTGATAACTTCAATTTGTACGAAAATATCGGTGAAAAAGGTGCCGTATTGTTCTTTTATCCGTTGGACTTTACGTTCGTATGTCCTTCTGAAATTATTGCGTTTGATCACCGTCTTGATGAGTTCACTGCTCGCGGGATCAATGTTATCGGTGTATCGGTTGATTCACAATTCAGCCACTTTGCATGGAAAAACACTCCGGTAAAAGAGGGCGGTATCGGTCAAGTTCGTTACCCGCTCGTAGCAGACCTTAACAAACAAATTTCTCGCGATTACGATGTATTGCTCGGTGATTCTGTAGCACTTCGCGGTTCATTCCTCCTCGACAAAGACGGAACCGTTCGTCATGCCGTTATCAACGACCTTCCACTCGGACGTAACATCGATGAGATGCTTCGTATGATCGATGCGATGTTGTTCACGAACGAGCACGGTGAAGTTTGTCCTGCAGGTTGGGCAAAAGGTGACGCCGGTATGAAAGCGAGCACTGAAGGTGTTGCTGAATATCTTGCAGAACACGCAGAAAGTCTTTAATCTTCTCCTTTCCCCTTTCGGGGAAGCCTCTTTTTCTTCATTCATATTGCAATTTGTCATTTTTCATTCTCTTCTAAAAAATCACTCTTATACTGTTAGTATCACCATTAGAGGTACGCAATGAGATCATCCTATTTTACTATTTCAATTGACAAAAATATATCTAATAAGATATAATGCTCATGCAGTGGAAAATAAATTATTATCAAAACCAAAACGGTAAATTACCTGTAAAAGAGTGGCTAGATGACATCGGCAATGAACCGAAAGCTGAAATATTCAGGATATTCACTCTGCTACAAAAATACGGCACAGAGTTGGGTCTCCCGTTTGTAAAGCCGTTAGAACAGAAAATATACGAAGTACGGGCAAAAGATAAATCCGGTATTTATCGGGTACTCTATTTTGCCTACACCGATAAAACGTTCGTCATGCTTCACGGTTTTCAGAAAAAAACCCAGAGCACACCAAGAAAAGAACTTGACATTGCCATCAAACGGCTAAAAGAGGTAGAAAATGGATGATTTTCAACACCATCTAAATGAATCACTACAAAACGACGATTTTAAAACAGCCTATGAGCAAAAAGAGTTACGCTTTAAAATTATCGATATTTTAGTCGGACTTCGGTTGCAATATAAACTCACCCAAGGTGAATTGGCAAAAAAGCTAGGAACGACACAAACGGTCATTAGCCGTATCGAAAACGGCTCGGTCAATGTCGGGATCGATTTCTTGCAAAAACTCGGAAATGCTTTTAATAAAAAGATAGAGATTACCGTGGTGTAGAACCTTGTATAATAGCTTATGCAATACTCCTTTTTAGCCTCGTATCTTCTCATAATCTTTGCCCTTTGGTACTCACGCCGTGAACAATTCGGTCTGGAAAAAACAATCCTTACTAACTCGATTTTGGCAATGGTGCAGTTGGGATTACTCGGGTATGCCCTCGTCTATCTTTTCAAAATAGAACACCCATCGCTTCTGTTTTTTGTTTTATTAGGGATGATAACATTCGGTGCTTATACCGCCAAAAAACGTTCCCCTTTGGGAGAACACAGTTTTAAAATCGCTTTTTTTACCCTCGGAGCCTCTTCGGGCATTGTCTTTTTATCGATGATGGCATTTGGAGTGATCCACATGGTTCCCCATGAGATGATCCCCATCGGGGGGATGATTATTGGCAATGCCCTCAATGTTTACACGCAGAGTACCGAACGATTTCGCGCAGAGGTGAAAAATACGATAGAGATTATCGAGGGGATGGTGGCTCTCGGTGCACCCCTCAAAGAGGCACTAAGCTTTGCCTCTAAAGCCTCCGTCAAAGCATCCATGATCCCGACACTCAATATGCTCCAGACGGTCGGAATCATCCATATTCCCGGTATTACGACGGGAATGCTCCTCGCCGGAGCCGACCCGCTTCAAGCAATATCCTATCAGCTCGCCGTTATGTATATGATGGTGGCTGTTGCGCTCCTTGCAGCGGTATTTAGCACAATGTTTTCGTACCGCGTTATTATCGGAGCAGCGTTTATTTCTCATTCTCAATAAAATCAATCTATTTCTATTCCATTTTTTTCTAATATCAAATCTAAATTTGGATATTTTTCGAGTAAAAATTCATATATTCTATCTTCTCTATCCATTGCGCCCCATGAATGATTAAAATTCTGAAAATATCGTTTAAGGTCATAGATCATTAATGCATGACGAATTAAGCCTGTACTTGTTCGATCTTCATTAGGATTTTTTTCTGCAATTAAATCAAAATTATAATTTATTATTTCATCAAATTCTTTGATAGAAGTTAATCCAAAGGAATGTATTTCTTGTATAACTTCCTTCGGTGTGTTCATAATAAAATCAAAATTAGCAAATTTTTTCAAAAGATATTCATCAATTGTAATTGTATTAATCTCTATATCTAACTCATTATGACTAATTTTAATCTTCTCTTCCTCCGCATATTTAGCAATATCCTGTGATAATGAATCAAATTCGCGATCTATAAGTTCTAATGTACCAGCTAGTATATAAAAACGCCTTTTAAACTGATCTGGTAATTCTCCTGAAAATTTATAATTTCTATCGTGTTCTATCTCTGCCCAACCATGTTGTAAAACAGTCCTTACTTGGATCTCAAAAGGGATCCCACATATTTTTTTGTATTCAGGTTGAGATTTTCTATCATCTCCTAAATCACAAACAAAATGAACAGAACGATATCCAAATTCATTTGTTTTTAATGATTTACCTTTGTCCATCGAATCATCCAAATGAATACTAAAACAATCATGTATAATCTTTTCAATTTTTGGTATTTCTGATTCAACATAGGTAATGACTCGAAGCCCAATTACATCTGTAATATCACTTATATCAGAATAACTTTTCTTATCAATTTTCTTTGCGAGACTATCTTTTTCTTTTACTCTACCTGTAATACTCAAAAATTCTATTTTTTCTTCTTCCAATGCTTCCGTTAAAATAGCTTTTGCTTTAGAACTCAGCTTTTCAAATAAGCTTTTTTTCTCAATATATTGTTCAATAATCGACATACATAACCTACCAAATAATTACATTTGATCAATTTTATCTTAATTAAACGGATTCTACAAATCGTTTCGCCTTCGGATGAACGAAACAGAGTTTCTCCCACCCGCGATTTGGGCGGATTAACGTTACTCTATGGGCTGACACCGAACGCGACAGCGCCACATAAAACTGCGAGGGTGCAAAGATCTCATTCGTCTCGATCACATAGTCCGCCAAGCTCATCCCCTGCGATTTATGGATCGTAATTGCAAAGGCTAAGGTAATCGGAAACTGGCTGAGAGTAATCAGTTTCTCTTCGCTCGACCCCTTCCCTTTTTCTACCCATCGTGTTTTGATCGTATCAACACGCTCCACTTTGACACTTACCCCGTCTTCTTTTTTGACCCAAATTACCCCATCCTCGATAGAGGTAATTCGTCCCCTCTCCCCGTTGTAGTAGTTCCACGCATTTCGGGTAAAGAGGATCGGTGCACCGACTTTCAACGTCAAGGTCGGCTCTATACGGCTCTCACTCATAAATCGCTCTACATCTCTATCTTGCATCTTTTTATCGTGGATTGTGACATAGGTGGAAACACCTATAATTTCTCCATTCAAATGCTCCAGCTGTGCGCGGTTATGGTTTTGGGCACTGATATTTTTCCCAAACAGCAGTGTCATCGTAGACATATCCTCGTTTAGCGGCTTGACCAACGCTTCGAGCTCATCATGCCCCTCTTCATCGAGTCTGGCATGACGTACTTTCTCCAGCAGAGTCAAAAACTCCGCTTCATGGGTACGGTATGACCCTTCCAAATGGAGCGTCTCAAACCCTAGTCGCTCCCAGCTGGGAGATTCAAAGGCAAAGTAGATCGGTTCATTCCCGCGAACGACAGGAGGAAGCTGTAAAAAATCCCCCACTACGATGAGACGCCCGCTAAACTCACTCTGTAAAAGACGGAGCCGAATCATATCAAGGAGCGGAGCACCCACCATCGAAATCTCATCGATGACGATAAGGTTCATGGAGCAAATCAGTTTGATAATCTTTTTAGACGGGTCGAGTTTGCCGTTACGCTCCAGTTCCTCCTGAGACGAAGCAATTCCCAAATCAAAAAAGCTGTGAAGCGTCTGTCCCCCGATCAGTGTCGCCGCCATCCCCGTCGAAGCAAGGCGTGCAACCGATTGTCCCTTTTGCACCGCATCCTCAATGATCGCACGAGTCAGGGTTGTTTTTCCCGATCCCGCACCGCCGGTGATAAAAAGGTTGGAAGTTTCTAAAATATTGAGCGCTGTTTCTATCATAAAAAGCATTATAATGTGATAGGGCTAAAAAGAGAGAAGATAGCTATAATACCGAAATATTTTCAAAGGATTTTGTGATGGAAGAACTTTATGAGGGCATTGCCGCATATGATGCGGGAGACTTTGTCAAAGCACATGAACTTCTCTACCCCCTAGCTGCCTACAAACGTGATCCTGAAGCACAGTTTCATATGGGGATGATTTACTTTTACGGCGAAGGGGTTGATAAAGATATCGATAAAGCGATGGAGTGGTGGAAAAAAGCGATGAGACACGGGCATGTCGATGCAGCCTATCGACTCAGTGAAATTTCCACCTCCACCAAAACGACATTTTAAAGACGTATGCTATAATTGAACACGCTAAGAGTAAAGAAAGAAGAGAGTTATGATTAATTTATTTAATAAACAGCGCACACTATATCAAGAAAAAATGGTTGCCAAAGTCGCTTCGTATGACTATCGTTATGTTCGCTATCATATTAACTATTCCGTCGCTCTTGTTTATGTTTCAGAGAAAGCCAACCTCTCAGATATAGCGTCTTATCTGCGTAAAAGCGATGAGTATGTCAAATTGAACGGCCATTTGTATGCCCTCTTTCTGGATTGTACCGATGATGAAAAAGGGATCAAAACGTCTAACAAAATTTTACTTACCATTCAAGCTCAGTTTTTTTCTATGCATCTGTATATGGCCGTCGTCACCGCAAGCAACTACACAGACTCATTTCAAATGGTTCATGATCTTTTTGATTTGATCGAATACGGAATCAACCATAATATGAACAATATCCTAATCGATGCATCTCGACCTGTTATTTACGATTGATTGAACGGCTATTCCATCACTTTTTGGATGGAGTATCGCATATCCTCATCAAGACTGTCCATATTTCCCAGCATCCATGTGAGATACCCTTTATCCGCTTCTGCAATTTCTCTAAGCGTTTTCCCTTTGTACTTGCCGAATTTTAACGCTCTGGAATAAAATACCGGAGTTTGGGTCAATTCCACCATCTTATCAATAGGATTTACTCCGGCAAAGCGTTCTGCTAACCGCTTGCGCAATTCAGTTAAAAAGAGTTTCAACACTAGTACATCACCGATTGCATCGTGAGCTTTGACCACAATCCCTAATGCATCCGCTTCGGCTTGTTCGATTTTATACAATCCAAAGCGATAACGAAAATACTGCAGCCGATGTGCCTCTTCATCATCAAACAAATGACGTGCGCATCGCAGCGTATCAATAAGCCGCATTTGAGACGTAAAATTTTCTTTGGAGAGCATTCCCAAATCAAAGGGGGCATTATGAATGATAAGAACATTATCGGGTGTATTGAGCTCACATAATGTTTGATAGGCTGACGTCTCAATACACGATGGTTTCCCCTCAATCATATCAGGGGTAATACCGTGTACTTCCATGGCACCGTATCCGATAGGGAGTGGCGCTAAACAAAGATCGTTATGCACTTCAACACTCTTTCCATCCAGCACCATAAATCCAAGTTGGATAATACGGTCTTCTTCACCGGCTCCGGTTGTCTCGGTGTCGAGTAAAATATATTTCGCCATTAATACTGATTATCTTCATC
>DATDUY010000143.1:0-2170 GCA_035290165.1 Sulfuricurvum sp.
AAAAAGGGTATAAATGAGATTTGTCATTTGGTTTGGTGCATTATTGCCGATAGTGTATGCACTAATCCGTTTTAGTGTAGAGATTCAGCCGCAGTGGATGCGTGAATCTTTTATTTTTTTAGAGCAGTTTATCCCTTTTACATTGACAAAATTTCCAACGGATCCGTTGAAATTTTTAATCAATTTATCCGGTGACAGCGCATTTTGGCTTTTGGCACTTACTCTTACCTTTACCCCCGTTCGTGTATTTTTAAAACTCAATCTTATCCGATACCGCCGCATGAGCGGATTGTTTTCTTTTTTTTATGCGCTGATTCATGCGATGCTTTTTATCGGGATTGATCAGGAATTTGATTTTCATGGAGTGATTCATGAAGCACTGACGAAGCCTTTTATCGCTTTTGGGGTGGGGGCATTTATTATCATGTTTACAATGGCGCTCACCTCGACCAAAAAACTGTTCGGGTTATTTCATTCCTGGCATAAAATGGTCTACATTGCTGCGGTTTTGGTCGCCGTTCACTATTTGATGAGTCATAAAACAATAACATGGGACAATATTTCAATGGCCGGAGTTCTTATTTTCCTTCTGGTACTGCGGCTTATCAAACGATGAAGCACTACGACGTCATTATCCTCGGAGCAGGAGCAAGCGGATTGATGTGTGCGGCACAGCTGCGTCAAAACAGCTCCTTCTCCATAGCGATCATTGAGGGGAACAACCGTCCCGCCCTGAAACTCAAAGCCTCCGGCGGAGGCAAATGTAATCTCACTAATGTCGAGGTCGATGAGACCCATTTTTTAGGAGATGAAACACTGGTAAAAAATGCCCTCTCCGTTTTCCCTCAAAAAGCTCTTTTGGACTATTTTAAAGCAGGCGGTTTACGTCCGGTCATCCGTAAAGAGCGTTATTACTTTTGTCCGAAAAGTTCCGATGAGGTGATCTCTATTTTGATGGGAAAAGCAAGCGGCTGTGATCTACTCGCAGGGGATAAAATCCTCTCAATAGAGAATCAAAGCCCGTTTACGGTTACGACCGATAAAGGGAAATTTACCGCCGGCAAAGTTGTTGTGGCAACAGGTGGAGCGAGTTATAAAGAGCTGGGTGCGAGTGATATCGGATTGAAGATCGCTCAAAATTACGGGATCAAAACGGTTCCCTTTTCCCCTGCACTCGTGGGACTCACATTACAACCCAAAGAGTTCTGGATGAAAGAACTCAGCGGGATCAGTTTTCCCGCTCGGATTCATGTCGCGGGAAAAACGCTGGATGAGGATTTGCTTTTTGCCCACAAAGGGATCAGCGGTCTCGTCGTCCTCTCCGCATCGCTCTATTGGCATCGAGGCGAGATCGTACTCGATTTTCTCCCCGATTTTGATCTGAACACCCTTAAAAAAGAGAAAAAGAGTATCTCTACAGCCATCCCTTTGCCCAAACGGTTTATGAAAGCTTTTTTGGAAGCGGTAGAGTTGGAAGATAAAGCATGCAACCGTTTGAACCTGCAGGAGTTCGAAAATCTTTTGCGTATCCGTAACTACGCGATGGCACCCTCAGGAACGTTCGGTTTTTCCAAAGCCGAAGCGTGTCGCGGCGGAGTGGCGTGCGAAGAGATTAATCCACTCACTATGGAGGCGTACAAAGTTCCTAATCTCTATTTTATCGGTGAGACAGTGGATGTGACGGGAGAACTCGGCGGGTACAACTTTCAGTGGGCGTTTAGCTCGGCAGTGGTGTGTTCAAAAGCGATTAGGGTATAATCTTTCCCAATACTTTTGATCTGAGGGGATGCTTATGAAACGCCAACGTATCGTTATTGTCGGCGGTGGATATGCAGGGGTAAAAGCACTTCAAACACTAGCCCCCTCCAATCTTTGTGACATCGTACTAATCGATCAGCACCCTTACCATTATCTCCAAACCGAAGCGTATGAACTGATCGCTAACGAGTGCTCGATGACCCGTGTCACGATTGATCTGGTCGCTTTATCTCTGAGCTACGGTGAGCACGTGACATTTATCAAAGATACAATCCGAGAGATCGATTTTGAGAACAAATGTGCCAGCGGAGAGAACTCGTGCCATCCCTATGATTATCTTCTCCTCTGTAGCGGTAGCCGCACGGCGTATAACAGTGCCACTCCGGGGCTACGTGAATACTCCCATGGTGTC
>DATDUY010000144.1:0-3416 GCA_035290165.1 Sulfuricurvum sp.
GGTCGCGGGTTCGAGTCCCGTCCGCTGCGCCACCTTTACCTCTCTTTTTACACAATCAAAAAAACATTCCGCCCATTCATTATTCCATTGACACCCCAAGAGTATTTTTTCTCACTTCATTCAGGACATCTCTTCATTTAATCCCCTTTAATACCTCTAAAAAAGAGAAACAAAAACCATCCATTGCCACTAACTTGCAACACTAAAGAGATAAACTCCCTCATAAAATCATTTTATTATGATCGGTCTGGTGTTCAATAAGGAACTGAATGAAAAAAATATTAATTGTCGATGATCATGAGCTCAATCGCTCACTTCTACGTGAGGTAGTGGAAGATTACGCAAAAGAAAAAAAACTTGAATTACTGATAGATGAAGCAGAAAATGGTGCTTTAGCCGTAGAATTATTCAAACAAACCAGTTATGACATCATTTTCATGGATATTACGATGCCGAAAATGGACGGTATCGAAGCAACAAAACAAATACGTGAAATCAGTAAAAAGGTACTTATTGTTGCTATTTCTGCACAAAATGATACAAAAAGTCAAAAAAGCATATTAGACGCCGGAGCTGAAGATTATATATCCAAACCTATTAATGTCGCTATTTTTATGGCTCGTTTAGGTAATTATTTAACGCTCATAAAATCACGACAGCCGCATATATCATACCACGAAGCAACTAATCTGTTCAGTTCGCTGATTTATACCCGAAAGATCTCATTTTATATCGGAACCGATAATGATTTAGCTGAATTTTGGGAATACTATCTTCTCAATCCTCATATTACCTATCATAACATTTGCGGCATTACTAGGGTATTGTATGACATCGGATTGCATTCACTCCAATTAAACATCCGACCCATTATTTGGGCTGAAGAATCAGAAGAGTATCTCTATCTTACAATGGAAGGATTATCTCAATTAAATCCCGATTTGATGCATACAGTTCTGGCAAAAAATTCTGAAAATATCGATTTTAAAATAGTAAAAAATAAAATTTCAATCCGAACCAAGCAACAATTTATTCATCAAGATCCTATACTACCCGTAAAATTAATACAAGAAGCACCCAAAACCGTAGAGATACAACCAATTGTTTCGGTTGTCGAAAAAGAAACAAATCTTCTCCATAGTGAAATCGTGACACCGCCTAACGAAGAGAATCAAATTTATCATTATATGGATCAAGAGGATCTGGAAAATATAAATGACCATCTTTCGAGGCTTCATTCCCTCTTGTTAATGGTGGGAAGCGGTGATATCAGTTTTCAAGAAGTTGAAGAGATTGCTTACTATCTTGATAGAATAGGTAGATCAGCTTCAATGTATTCGGAAAGTTATCCAATCGCACGGGCACTTAGTTCTCTATCCGCAGCCATCGAGAATAACATTCAGATATTTATAGACAAATCATCTTCTCTAGGACTCTTTTGTGCAACCTTCGGTCTCGATTTAATGAGTTGGCTGCAAAAAATCTTTTACGAGGGTGCTCCAAATGTCAATTTTATGGATGATACAATTGTCAGTAATGCTCAAATGCTTGAGAGTATGCTGACAACGGTTGTATCTACCAATGAAGCGGTTGACATGGATGATATTTTTGATTTTTAGTTTTAGAAGGCAGCATATCATTAATAATTTCCAAAACTGCCACAAACTTGCAACACTAAAAAGATAGACTTTTCTCACGAAATCATCTCATTTTATGTCAGGAATAATTTTATACTATGATTAATAATATTTTAAGATTGCTTATGATAAGAGAGAGAGAGAGAGAGAGAGAGAGAGACGACTTCTAAATAATAACGACTATCAAAAACGCACTTTCCGTTTATCTTCTTATATTCCTCCTTTAAATTTTTGTTTTTCCTCACCCATTCCAGCATCCGCACATCTATTTATTTTTGTACATTCCACCTTCTCTGCAATCTTTAAATTAACGTCTATTCTGTATTTCTATTTTCAGCTTCTCAATCTTCAACACCAAAACCAAAGGACACCATGAAACACACATTACTATCTTTAACGGCAATACTGGCATTAAACGAAGGATTGTTCGCAAGCGATGAAGCTGAAAACTTCAATGAAATGTTTACCAAATCACGTATCGGCGGAGAATTTCGGGCTATCTATCAGAGTAATTCCAAACTAAACCGCCTCGATGGAACAAACGGTTCGAGTCATACCGGAGTAATCGGTGGTAAAGTAGAATTCGCCACTCGTACCTACAAAGGTTTTGACGCTGTTGTAACAGGATACGGAACGATGAGTGCGGGCGGTAACCGTAACCAAACCGACGGTGATTATCTCAACAACGGTAAAGGCAACAGCAACTATGCCCTTCTCGGACAAGCATTTATCCGTTACACCAACGGTGAGAGCTTTATCCAAGCGGGACGGTTTGAACTCGATACCCCGCTTATGAACTCAGATGATATTCGTATGGTTCCTAATCTCTTCGAAGGGGTATACGCTTCCCTTTCGCCACTAGAAAATATTACACTTCAAGCAGGTTATATCAATCGTATGGCAGGTTGGGAAAACGGCGGAGATAATGCCTCGTTTGAAAAAATCGGTGTATTGATCGACGGTATGAGTGCATTGGATACCTATGCAGTCGGTAAATCGTCCGTTTCCTTTGCAGGAATCTCATACGGTAATGAAGAATCCCCTTTTAGTGTTCGTCTCTATGACTATATGACCAAAGAGGTTATGAATCAGATCTATGCGGATATGGGAATCAATGTCGGAATGTTGAACATTCAGGGGCAATACCTTCGCAGTATCGCCGATGATAGACTCAAAAATTATATCCATGACAACGCCATCGCCGATACGATGATCGATTCGACCGTATGGGGAGCGAGCGCCGCTGTTACACTCGAAGAGGCACATCTCGGTTTTAGTTTTGCCTATAACGAATCAAAGAAAAAAACAAATACCTTAAATGGTGGCGGAACAGCTGATTTCTTCGGCGGAGCAAACGATCCGTTCTTCACCTCTATGGATGTATTAACAGCCCATACATTAGGCGGAGTGAAAGCCTATAAAGGTGAAGTTACATTCGATCCAAGTGAATCACTCTCTTTTGTACTGGCACATGCGCTCTTTAAAAAAGAGGACGGATTTAAAAACAAAGAGAGTGACCTCTGTATCGGGTATACACTCCAAGAAAACATCTATTTAGAGGGGATGGTTTCAAAAGTAATAGAAACCGATGATCTCGGGAACGAATCAACCGACAATCGTGCACGACTGGCTCTTAGAGTCGGATTCTAATATTACTTTATTATATTTAGGCGAGTTCAGAAGAAGATTCTGACTAACTTGCCATATCGATGAAATTATGTGACCGATTTATGACCGAAATGATGTTACCATATGACTTATATTTAACAAAATTTTTCT
>DATDUY010000145.1:0-3329 GCA_035290165.1 Sulfuricurvum sp.
AATGGGGCAATGACAAGAACCGCCAGCGATAGAATAAGACTAACGTACTTCATCGTAATTCACCACAAAGTTTCCGCCGATATTTTGAACCGCGTTGCCGAAACAACTCCCAAGATGGGCGGGGTCGAAAAAATCGCCGCACGCTCCGAAGAACCGAATACTCCCCTCTTCCAAATAGAGAACGTCATATCCGAGTTTGTAGGCCAAATTCAGATCATGGGTAATGATGATTGTGTTTTGAAAATAGGAACCGTTTTTGAGGAGGCGGTAAATTTTGACTTTTTTTGCCTGATCGAGATTGGCGGTCGGCTCATCGAGAATCGTGTACGCAGCACGGTGGAGAATCGCCCCGGCGATGAGGAGAAGTGAGGACTCGCCGCTGCTGAGTCTCTGGCAGGGGGAGTGTTTGAGATGCTCTATCTCCAACACTCCGAGGATCTCCTCTCTTTTTTGAGGATCGGCACCTTTGATGCAATTGAGGTCTAAATAATCACGTACACTCAGGTACTCATCGTAAATATCGAGGGATGTCGGGACATAGTTGATCATCTGCGAACGCAGATGGGGTGCGATTTCGCCCATATTTTTCCCCTCCAGAAAAATATTTTGGGAGGGGATCAGATGGCAGAGTGCTCTGGCCAGTGTCGTTTTGCCGCTTCCGTTATTTCCCAAAATTGTCAAATTCTCCCCCTCTCTCAGGGTGAAACTGATATTTTTTAAGATTTGAGCAGTGAGATCAGCGACGTGCAGCATCAATCAAATACCCCCTCATATCATCTAAAAAAAGGGCCAGACGCGAACTTGGATTGCTCGAATAGGGCTGATCTTCGACGTAAATTTTTCCCCGTTTGGCCGCATTGATCGGGAGATGCCGCCACGGAGCGATCAGCGCCTCCTTATTAAGCCCCAGCTCGCGGGTATTGGGGGCGAGAAGGATAACAATGTCGGGATTAAGGGCAATAAGGTTTTCGAGATTGAGCACCGGCTGCCCCTTGCGGCGGCTTTGGAGGGCATTGGTATTGCCGCTGGCGATAATGAGGTCGTCGAAATAGAGGTTCTGCCCCGATACATAGATGCTTTTGGAAAGATCGGTATTGTGTCCGAACACCATCAAAATCTTTTGCTTGCTAACAACCCCCCTCAGGGCGCGGAGTTTTTTATCAAGTTTGCTCACAATGGCTTTTGCTCGCTCTTCTTTATGGACGACGGCGCCGATGGTGAAGATCGATTGTCGAATCGAGGGGTAGGTATCGATGTTAATAACGAGTGTTTTGATCCCCAGCTTTTGAATTTTTGCCGCCAAAGGGGCATTGTTCTCCTGCAATATCACCATTGTGGGGTTGAGGGAGAGGATCTTCTCAACGGAGGGGGAGAAATATCCCCCCACTTTCGGTTTGTTTTTGGCCTCAGCGGGATAGTTGCAATACTCCGTATTGGCGACAATCTGATCTCCCGCTCCCAGAGCATAGAGCGTTTCGTTGATGGCGGGACTGAGGGCAATGATCCTCTCGGCTGCCCAAAGATTCCCCCATACTAAAACCGCTGCCAGAACTTTCAATAACATGCTTCTACCTTGTAAATCCATGTCATGGTTTTAGCATCCTTCACTCTAAAGTTCTCCGCTGTTGTGTTGACCGATTCTCCGTCAATGAGATAAAACCATCCGAATTTTCCGATCTGCGATTGAACCCCGTCAATGGAGCGGACAAAGAGGTAGTTTCCCGTTTTGCTCGTCTCTACGCGGCTGATCTGTTTGAGAACATCCAATGCGCTCATTCCGGGCAAATAGGTTGTTTCGATAACTTTATCGGCCTTTGCATTGCCATAATGGAGGAAAACCGTAAGATTCTCCCCCCAGCATTGCAGTGCTAAGAAAACGGATAGAACTATGACTTTTATCAAAAGACAACCTTCATCCCTGCATAATATCCTCGCGGAGAGGATGCATATCCGTCTACACTTTGATAATATTTGTCAGTGATATTATCGATTTTACCGTAGAATTGGATTCTTTCGGTCAGATTATAGTTAAGTACGAAATTTAAAAGGGTATAACGTCCGGTTTGTTCCCCTTGCTGATCCGCTTGATCGTAGCGTGTCCCTACGTAGTGAGCGTTTATCCCCATATTCAAGTGTTCGTTTCCATAATAGTTGAGAGAAATTTTAGCTTCTCGTTTGGGGCGACGTTTTAAATCTTTTCCGTCTTTATCGACAAAGCACGAGAGGTGGGTATAGTCGGCATCAAGTACAAACGAATCCAAAAGATTGTGCCGAAAGGAGAGTTCGTATCCTTTAAAGGTGCTGATTCCGTTTAGATTGTTGTAATAAGGGTCATTATTAAACCAATTCAGAGGGGTCGGGTCATACCACTCGATCAAATCTTTGACCCGATTTTCAAAATAGGTGAGCGTAATGCTTTTATAGCCGAGTGTGAGATCGTAGCTTTTAGTGTTTTCAGGGCTGAGCGCATCGTTGGACGCTCCCCACGGATTGAACATTTGGATGAGATTAGGCGCCGTATAAGAAGTTCCGTAATTTCCGCCGACATAACTATCCTCTGAGAGGGTATATTTTGCCCCTATTTTACCCGTTGTTTTAGCGTTAAAACTGCTATAGTTATCGCGTCGCAAACTCTCCGTTAAAATCAAATCGCCGAAGGTATTGGAATTGGTTAGAAATACCGCTTTCGATGAAACCGATTTTGCTCCCGTCGTTGAATCGGCTTGGATGAAATCGATTTTATTCCACTCTTTGGAGAGCCCGGCAACAATAAAATCGCTCTCGCTGTAGCGAAAGTGATCACGCAACTCAACTTCGCGGGTTTGCCCGTTAAATACTTTGACACCGTAACTGGTATCGAGTTCGTCACGTCTGAATTTTGAAAGATTCGCTTTGGTCGAAAAGGTATGACTCTGATAGGTTTTATCATACGTTACCCCATAAAGGCGGGTTCGTATGTCACTGCGTTCAACACTGTTCGGCGATTGATAGCTGTCATAATTGCTCAGTGCGTTAATGTCGGTATAGCTTATCCCGAAGAGATCCTCGGACGTTGGAGTGTAATGGGCATTAAGATTAAGTGTTGTATTGGAATACGGATCATTTTCGTATAGTTCAATATCGTCCCCTCTGGGTGCTTGAGCGGAGAAGCTGTTGCTCATTAGACGATCAAGTGCTATTTTAAAATCATACTGATCCGTTTTGTGGGAGATGAATGTACCCCATTTTGTGGTGGCAAAACTTCCGTATTCGACATTTGCGCCGGTATGGGTTCCCGCTTCTGCGCCTTTGGTGATAATATTGATAACTCCGGCACTTGCATCCGCTCC
>DATDUY010000146.1:0-2449 GCA_035290165.1 Sulfuricurvum sp.
AATCGGCGATAGAGCCGGTAATCGCATCATAAATGATGTTTTTAACACGGTTTTCACTCACATCGTAATTGATTAAATCTTCTTCATACAATACATCAAGAATCTGGTGCGCGATGTCCGAATAGCGATCTTCATACGACAAAACAACGCCAGATTCCGGTGCCAATTTCTTTTTGATCATGAAAAAGAGTTGTCGCTCATCGGCGAGATAAAAATCGATCTGCTCTTCATTCGCATTGACTATCTCTTTTACTTTCTCTTCGAGTGCCATCTCTTTTCTAATATTGGCGCTCAAGATATTCTCAGCCTCTTTGGCTGTACTCTCAAGCCCTTTGGTCATAGTGACCAATCCGCTGCGGCTAAGATCGACGGCGATTCGTGTCGCGATATGGGGTACGTGTGTCAGTGAAACCTTCATTGCCAGCCCTGAGTGAAATTTTTTGCATTTTAGCCTAAAATACCTCTCAAATCGCTTAGAGGAAATGGAGAGTTATTGTGGAGGCTCCGGTATTTTTCGTAATTGATCGGTAATTTCCGACCCTTTTTTCGGATCCATCTTTGCCAATATTTGACCGACTACCTTGCTATTAAGGGTGCTCATTATGTCTGCGGCATCTGCAGAGGGCATTTGAGAGAGGATTTGTGCCGATGCGGAGGGCTTCATTTTTGCAAAGGTTTGGGAGACTTTATCCGATTTTAGCTGCTTGATTTGCTCTAATATTTTTTTATTCTCATCCACCATTTTTTTAATCGATGCTTCTTTGGCTTTGATCTCATTTAGCTTTTGATCAACTTTGGTATCTTTCCCTTTTACCATTGCCTCTTTTTTGCGTAAAAGGTCTTCCGTTGCCCGCTTAAGCGAATCAAGCGATTGTTTTTGTTCATCAATCCGCTCCAACTCAACCAATAACTCATTTTTCCGATCTTCGAAAATTTTAGTACACTCATACGATTTTGTGGCAGGTGCACCGTACAATCCGCTGATTAGCACCAAACTCCAGATAATTTTCATAGTCTCTCTCTTTTATAGGTCATCGTACCGATTTCATCGAGCATTTTAGCCTCTTGCGCTTTAAGGTGCTTCATATGTGCATTCATCTCTTGCACTTCTAAGTATTTGAATTTCTCAAATTCCATCATCGCCGTTTTAAAACGCTCCCGCATTTGATGCTGCTTTTGCTGCGCCAAATGGACTCGATTTTGACACTCTTCAATGGTCAAATGTTGGGCATGGATCATGGCGGTTGCCTGAGTAAATTCGCCTACACTCCCTTGTGTCGGCAATGTCATGCGGGAGAGTTCTTCATACGAGCGGCTCAGTTTGTCAGAAGCGAAAGTGAGTTCATTATTGGCAACTATGAGGGCACGTTCGGCAGTGTCCAAACCCTTTTTTTTGAGTTTGACTAAAGGCTCGTAACGCGATTTGCTCATAGGCGCCCCTTGACGTAGATTATAATGTAATGGTGTCGTTTCGATCCGGTGATGTAGAAATCATACCGATTTTAGTCTGTGTCAACTCTTCGATGGCACGAAGATATTCCTGAGCGGTTGCAGGGAGGTCTTCAAATCGGCGAACCCCCTCCGTTTTATCCCATCCCGCGAAGGTTTTATAAACCGGTTTCACATTTTCCAAATCAAGCGGCATATAATCGATCACTTCACCGTTGATTTCATACGCAACACACACTTGAACTTCATCGAAACCGTCCAATACGTCGAGTTTCATAATAGAGAGATCATCGCATCCGTTCAAACGGCTCGCATAGCGACACGCTACGGCGTCAAACCATCCACAACGGCGAGGACGTCCGGTCGTTGTTCCGAATTCGTGTCCCGCTTTGCGTAAACGTTCACCGATTTCTCCGTGATCTTCACTCGGGAAAGGGCCGTTTCCGACACGAGTACAATACGCTTTAACGATTCCCGTAACTTTACCGATGTCTTTTGGATTCACCCCAAGACCGGTACACGCTCCGGCTGAAATCGTCGATGAACTGGTGACATACGGATAAGTTCCATGATCGATATCGAGCATCGTCCCCTGCGCACCCTCTAGGAGGATCTTTTTATCCTCATCCATGAGTTTCCACGCCATTTGGGTTGTGTTTGCCAAAAATGGAACCAATGCCTCTGCAAATGTCGTAAGCTCTACCGTCAATTCTTCTTTGCTCGGCAATGCAATTTCCAATGCTTGAAAAATTGCACTATTTTGTTCAAAATATTCCATTACACGATTGGTCAATGTACTCACATCACGAAGTTCACCCAGACGAAATCCGGCACGGGCAATTTTTTCACTGTACGCAGGTCCGATACCACGACCCGTCGTACCGATCGCTTTTTCACCTCGAAGCTTCTCTTTGGCTTGGTCGATCAACGTGTGAAACGTCAAAATCATGTGTGCCGATTCAGAGACAAACAAACGCCCTAAAAGATTATCAAACTGTTT
>DATDUY010000147.1:0-4556 GCA_035290165.1 Sulfuricurvum sp.
ATCATAACTCTCGAACTCATATCCGAACGCATTTAACAACCGCGCTGTATAGCTATCCACGACCATCACGGGACGGGCGCAGGCGTAGCAGAGGATAGAATCTGCCGTCTCAGGTCCGATCCCTTTTTGTGACAAGAGCCAATCACGATCCACTGAGAGAGAAAAGGTCTCAAAATCGCCGAAATCGTCAATGATCGCTTGGGAGAGACGGATGAGGGTTTGGGCTTTGGCTTTGAACAGACCGCTGGGACGGATCAGCTCCATCAGCTCATCTACGTCACAATGAGCTAAGACATGAAGGGAGAGAAACTCTTTGATACGGAGGTTATCGAGGGAGATTTGAACACGTGACCATTGGGTGTTTTGGGTGAGGATGGCACCGACAACCACTTCAAATGTGCCGTATGACGGCCACCACAGCGACGGAGACTCCTCTAGGAGTTTTAATTGCTCTAATGCACTGAAAAGTTCGAAAGAGTCTTGCAGTTCCATCTATTCCTCTATCCACGCATCGGTTCGGTGAAGACGCCCGTCATCGAAAATTTTGAGTTTGAATGCTTCGGTGCATCTCCCCTCTTCGAATGTCATTATAGCGATTTGGAGGATTTTACGGCATTTTTCAGGGACTTCGAACCGTCCCGATACCCCCGTGATAAACCGCTCTAACGGTACTTTTGAATCCATGCCGATGACGTTATCGCGGCAACCTGAGAGACCGATATCGGTGAGGTAGGCTGTCCCTTTGGCAATCTGGAAGTCGTCGCTCCCCACATGGGTATGGGTTCCGATGATGCCGCTCACCTCTCCTTGGAGCAACATCATCATCGCCCGTTTTTCGCTGGAGGCTTCGGCATGGAAATCGAGAAAGATATGATTTACCCCGTCGTTTTTGAGGTGTGCGACGGTGTCGCGGGCGCATCGGAACGCGTTATCGACGTACGGCATCCCGTAATGCCCCATAATATTCAGTACAGCGAGTTTTTCACCCGCAACGTCGAAAACCTTGCACCCTGTCCCTTTTACCCCTTCTGGATAGTTGTGAGGACGCAGGAGAGGTAATGTCTCCAATAGCGGGAGGATCTCTTTTTTATCCCACGTATGGTTTCCGCCGCTCATCACGTCGATCCCCATTGCGAACAGCTCTTGGGCATTTTTCATCGTTATACCGAATCCGTGCGAGGCGTTTTCATAGTTGGCGATGACGAAATCGATTCCGTGTTCACGTCTGAGCTTCATAAGATGCTCTTTAATCATACTCCGTCCCGGACGGCCTACGATATCTCCGATAAAGGCTATTTTCACTCTTTCTCCTCTTTGAGGTCCTCTCTTAGCTCTGCGCTTCTTTGTCGAAAGTTCTCACTGTCTCCGTAATCGAAGAATTTTTTATAATTGTTATGCATCGATTTGACCCGTGATGCATGGCGGATCGGGCACCAGTACTGTTCGGTGCGACCGGCAATTTCGCTAATGTATCCCAATAGTCCGTTGAAATAACTGCAATAGAGACAGTTAAGCTTTTCGATGATGTTAAGATAGGCGAGTCGGTGACGATCGATAAGGATGTAGTCACTCCGTTTTACTTTGGTAATCTTATAGATCGGAAAACAGACCCATTGATAGAAGGTAACAAAACCGTCCAATATCACGGCGGGGATCAACACCGACCAGATAACAGGGGCACTCAGCAGATGCAAGATCGGGGCTGTCACCAAATAGCGCACCAAACTCTGGCGGTCTTTCCGATAGGATGCTAGAATCTCTTCCCGTTTTTTCGTTATTTCGCAGGTAAATTTCTCATACTCCTGATGAAGTTCTGCTTCCAGTTCCGATTCGAGTGCTTTGATCTTTGCGACGAGTTCGTCGATCTTTTGGTGTTCCATCCCGAACCTTTGCATTATGTTGTGTAACTATACTACAATTGCGTATGCAATCACTTAAATATTTGACCCACTACAGCCAAGAGATACGGACTCAGGTACTGCGCCTGATCGATACCGAGACGCTGGGCGAGCGACTTTTACTCAAATATCCCGACACCCATACATACAACACCGATAAAAGCCTCTATGATTACGTTATGGTCATTAAAAATACCCATTTCCGAAGTTGCGCCCCTATCTCCAAGGTTCTTTATGACACGAAAATACGTGATCTCAGCTCGGCACTAGGCACCCACACCTTCGTCTCACGGGTACAGGGGGGGAAGCTCAAAGCGAAAAATGAGATTCGCATTTCCCATCTCTTTAAAAAAGTTCCCGAACCGTTTTTACGGATGATCGTTACCCATGAACTCTCCCATCTCAAAGAGAAAGAGCACAACAAAGCCTTTTACAAACTCTGTGCCCATATCGAACCCGAATATCACCAGCTCGAATTTGAGGTGCGATTGTATTTAACGTATCTCGATCTGTTCGGTGAGCTTTATACGAGTACCAGCTCTACCAAAACCTCATAGTGCGTCGTGTGGGGAAACATATCAAAAAGCTGCACGCGGCGAATACTGTAACCGCTGAGATTTTCAAGGTCTTTGGCTAAACTCGTCGCATTGCAGCTCGAATAGAGTATCCGATCCGCACTGACACGGATCAGCCATTTGCACAATTGCTCTCCCAACCCTCTGCGGGGGGGATTGACGATTATCAGATCCGGTTTCTCGCCCGAACTCGCTCCGAAACTTGCCGCATCGAGTGATTCAAACCTCAAGTTTTTGAGTTCCAATTGCGCCGCCGAATCACGAGCGCACTCTATCGCCTCATGCTCGATCTCGATCCCGACGATACTTCTCTCAGGCGCGGCACAATGGAGGGCAAATCCCCCTACTCCGCAAAAGAGATCCCATAAAACTTTAGGTTTGCTCTCATCTGCCCACTCGCTCGCAGTGCGGTAAAGCTTTTCGGCGACTTCGGGATTGGTTTGGAAAAAGCTTTTGGGGCGGATATAGAGGGGGATACCGTTGAACCGCTCTTCAAGGCGGCGCTGTTCGGTTAAAAAGATCTCCTCTTCCCCTTCCAAAATCGCCATATGAATCGGCTGTATATTGGCGGTGATGACCTTAAGTTCCGGCGCACGTTCCATCAAATCGTTCAAGCCGTTTTCCAGCCTTCCGATGATTCCGTGCGACTTTAGGACAAAACGGAGCATCATGGTGCCGTTGGATTTGCTTTTGGTGAGGAGGACGTATTTCAACTCCCCTTTTCGCAAGCGTACATCATACCCTTTGACCCCTAACTCTCGGAGCCACTCTTGTACCCTTTGCAATGTTTTCTGCATACTGCTATCGTACAACGGGCACTCGATGAGACTCACCTCTTCGGAAAGCCCCAGCACGACCCCCTCCAGCGTCGGCGTTGCCACCATCTTGGCTTTATTTCGAAACCCTTTGAGTTGGGAGGTTGCCGGTTTGAGCCAAGCTTCGGGTTTGTAAGGGTTCAAAAGGGTATGTAAATGCTCACCCTTTAGTTTCAGCTGTTCAGCATAGTGGTAATCGATCCAACTGCACGAGCGGCATTGGTGGGTATCATAATAACTGCAAAAGCTCATGCGTTCATCAATTATATACCGGTCATATTGGCATCGAATGAGCTTTGGGGAATCGCATATAAACGGCGTTCAAGCCGACCGATATGATCCAAAACTTCATCAGATGCGGCTTGAAGCTTTAGAAAATGATCTTTTGCAATCTCTTTTTCTTTGTCACTTATCTTTTTTTTGGAACTGAACCATTTTGAAATAAAGGAACGGTCGTTATCCGCAAAATAAATTTTAAAAATCTGCATATACTCATCATGGAGAATAAAGTGGGCTTTTTCAATGTCATTTAAGCACCCCATATTTCCTAATGCATTCAGTTTTTGCCCTTCGCTGTAAAACCACTCACCAAATGCACAGTCTGTACAGTTGAGAGGAATCGCACTCTCATCGATAGCCAAACCCTCAATCAATAATTTAGCACGTTGAACCCATTTGACATGTGCTTTTTTGGCATCGCCCAATGACTGCAATGTTAGCGTTTTATCCATTTTTGCCTACCTATGCTTTAGTATTACTATTATACCTATCGAAATTATAAAAAAATAGTGAACAATGGAATTTTACACGTAATAACGATTGTAATCACTTTGGTTTTACGGTTCTAAGATAGTGCAAGACGGTTCCTATGAGATCATCATCATCTTTGCTCTTGCTCTGCAACGTCTCTTTAAGTCCGCTTTGGTACTCTATCGTGATATTTTGGTTGTAGTTGCTCACCATTTTGATCTTCTTCTCGATAGAGAGGAGTTTAATCACCATAATCTCAAAGAACTGTTTCGTAGGTGTGTCGGGCTTACCGAAACGATCCCCAACCTCCTCTTCTATCTCGTAAATCTCGCTCGGAGACTCACACTGGCTGAGACGGCGGTAAAGCTCAAGACGAAGACGGTCTTCGCTCACAATCTCATCGCTGATAAAGGCGCTGACGGTAAGTTTGAGATCCACTTTCGCCCGCACCGCCGTCGTTTGGTTGGTGAGGATTTTAATCGCATCTTCCAGCATCCGCAAATAAAGTGCATATCCGA
>DATDUY010000148.1:0-2813 GCA_035290165.1 Sulfuricurvum sp.
ATTACGCATTTATTGTCGCCAGCATGGGGAGTGGAATTTTTCTAATGCTCTTGATTAAAGTTTTATATACTTTTTTTAACAAAAAATAGAGCTAATTACCCCTAATTTTCAGTAAAAACAAGATACAATCAAGCAATTAGTGCCATGGTAATATCAAGGATGTACCCTAAGCGAGAAGGAGTCACGTGGATTTAACGGTTATTTTAGGGATAATAGGGGCAATTGCAGCTATTTCAACAGGGGATCTTTTAGATGGGGGAAATCCCCTCCATATTATTCACTTAGCTTCTTTGATCGTTATTTTCCCTACGGCGATGTCCGCTGCTGCGGTTGCTACGGATGTTGAGTACGTAAGAGGTGCTTTTAAAAATCTTGGCCCAATCGTTTTTAAAAAAAGCTCAGTTGATTTGCATGCGAGAATCAAACAAATTATTGAATTATCTACAATGGCGCGACGCGACGGTCTCTTATCATTGGAAGCAAAAGTTTCTCAATTGGACAACGAGTTTCTAAAACAGGGTCTAAGCATGGCGGTAGACGGCAACGAAGTGGATACGATTGTCGAAACGATGGAATTGGTTATCGAAGAGACGGAAACATACTATCACGGATGTGGGCATTACTGGCTACTTGCAGGGGAAACTTCACCCGTTATGGGTCTTATCGGGGCGGTTTTGGGTCTGATTCTAGCGCTCCAAAAATTGGATAATCCGGCAGAAATGGCAAAAGGTATCGCCGGAGCATTTACAGCGACGGTTACGGGTATTTTCTCTTCCTATGTTCTTTTGGGACCATGGGGGAGAAAGATGATTGCAAAATCACATCATATCGTTAAAGAACAAAAGCTGATGCTAGAAGGTATCGTCGGTATTGTCCACGGAGACAATCCACGTACTCTTGAAGCAAAATTGTTGAACTTTCTTTCCCCTGCGGAAGAGAAACACAGTCAATTTAATTGATGAGTAGATAAATGGCAAAAAAACACAAGTGTAAAAAGTGTCCGGAATGTGAAGCGGGTGAAAAGTGGGCAGTTCCGACCGCTGACTTTTTCAGTCTCTTATTAGCACTTTTTATTGCCCTCTTTGCGATCGCATCTGTTAACACCGAAAAAATACGGGCCGTAAAAGAAGAGTTTGTTAAAATTTACGACTACGCTCCGGTTCCTGAAGCCGTCACCCCTGTTGTCGATATGGTCAGCGAGACTAAGCCGACACCTGATGCGACTGCCAATCCTGCCGGTCAAGCCCCTGTCGCAGAAGGGGGATCCATGCTAGTAGGTTCACCTCAGGTGCCTGCAAGTCAAGCGATGTCTGAAGCAATTCAAAAAATTCAGCAAGATTTGAAAAGTGCGTCGATGGGAGCGGGACCGCTCGATCAGAGTATGGATGGTGTATTGTTGAAACTCCCTACTTCTATCCCTTTTAAAGGGGCGAATGCAACGATTGATAATGAAGAGACCCATCTATTTCTCAGACGTGTTACCGATATTATCAATACCTTGCCCCCTACGGTTGATATTTCTGTTCGCGGATACACCGACAATCTGCCTCTCCCAAGAGGTGCTTCATACCGAGACAACATTGAACTCTCAAGTCAAAGAGCTGAAATCGTCATGAGGGAACTGATTAGCAACGGTGTTGCACCTGAGCGTCTCTCTACAGCAGGATTCGGCTCGGCAAAACCGGTGGCTGAGAATACATCTGAAGAGAACCGTGCTAAAAACAGACGGGTAGAATTTTATATGTTTGTCTCCAATGATACACCGCTCGATCAAGCGAAACAAAATAATATTTTGGATGCTTTGAGTAAACTTCAAAAATAAACACTCGACTCTATAAGATGAACCGAATCGATAACGAACACTTTTATCATTCGGGCATCTTAAAATACGGCTATACACCGCAGGGGCTCCGCTGGCATTCACGTGATTCGCAAGAAATCCGTTTCTCTCAAATAGTATCGCTTTTACCTCTTGATACCCTCTCTGTTGTTGACGCAGGATGCGGTTTCGGGGATCTATGCACCTATATCCGCTCCAATAAAAGATATACGTTACGTTATATAGGGCTTGATTCGCTTGAGCTGATGGTGGAAGAGGCCTCTCGGCGTACAGGAGAGGCTATTTATCAATGCGATATTCTTAATGATCCTCTTCCCGATGGAGAGTTTTATCTTTGCAGCGGCGCTCTTAATATTTTAACCCATAATGCTGCTTATCGTTTTATAGAGCGGTGCTACGATGCATCATCACGCGGAGTGATCTTCAACTTTTTAGAGGGGGATCAAGAATCGAAAACCTATAATTATCTTCACGCTTCCCAGATTTCTAAGTTAGCTGAGGAACTGGGCGCACAGACTTTTTTTCGTCGTCATTATTATGAGAATGATTGTACGGTAGCTTTTTATAAATGATTGGGCATCGGCTTAATAGCCGAATGTCACTTTCAAGGCGAAGAAGAAGAGAGCTGCCATAGCTGCGGCTGCCGGTAACGTAATGACCCACGCCACAGCAATAGGTTTCATTAATTTCCAGTTTGCATCACGATTGAGCATTCCGATCCCGATAACGGCACCGACGAGGATATGGGTTGATGAAACAGGAATTCCTGAAATTGTTGCGAGCAAAATAACCAAAGTCGCACCGAGTTCCGCTGCAAAACCGGTTACCGGGAAAATTTCGGTGATGCGGCTTCCGACGGTGTTGATAACCTCTTTTCCGATAAACCAAAGACCGGCTACAAGGGCGACTCCGAAAGTTGCCATTGCAATAAAAGGGACTGGGGATTCTGTATTGATTTGACCCGAAGCCAAAA
>DATDUY010000149.1:0-3041 GCA_035290165.1 Sulfuricurvum sp.
CCTGTTCAAACAAATCACGCACACGTGCGGCACCGACTCCCACAAACATTTCGATAAAACTGGAACCTGATACGGAGAAAAACGGAACTTCCGCTTCTCCCGCTACCGCTTTAGCCAGCAATGTTTTACCCGTACCCGGACTGCCGACGAGTAACACCCCTTTAGGGATTTTGGCACCAAGCTCAACGTAGCGATCCGGAGATTTCAAGAAGTCAACGATCTCGAATACCTCTTCTTTTGCCTCTTGGGCACCGGCAACGTCATCAAATTTGGTTTTCGGTTTTTCAGAGTTGATCAATTTTTTAGAGTTGCCCATCCCCAAAATACCGCCACCCATACTTTTTTGCATTCGTCCGGCAAAAAACATCCAAATAGCGATAATAATCAAGAACGGGAATAGCCATCCGAACATTTCAGTAAACCAGTTACTCTCAGAAAAGCCGACATAGTTTATCTTTTTTTCATCCAGTAAAGGGATAAGAGTTGTATCCGGCCCTACGATTCGGGTAGTGTAAGCGACTTTTCCTACTCCGTCATTTCCGATCGCCCGAATATAGGTCTGCCCGATAGAAACTTTTTCAACCTGTTTGTCTTGGATAAGACGTTTAAGATCAGCATAACTGATCTCTTGGGTACGGGTAACATTTTGACCGTTCAATTTTCCGGAAAGATCATTTTCATCACCGATTAGAGCTTTAAAAAGGATAATGACAACGATGGAAAAAAGTGCAAAAGTGATTAAAGGATTTTTATTAAAAAAATTATTGTTTTTATCCGGATTCGGATTCGATTCATTTTGAGCCATATTATTTATTTCCTTTTTGAGTTACCACGAGGGTTACCCATTCGTTTTCGACAAAACGCTCTGTCAGTTCAAAACTTTTGTACGCGCGAAGAACTTTATCTTCATATTTGTCCATTATCCCTGAGAGGATCAAAATGCCTCCCTCGCGTAACCGTTTTTTAAGATCACTGGCAATAAATACCAATACATCGGCAACAATATTGGCAATAATAACGTCATACTTCTCTTCGGTATCGTTAATCGGCCCTTCCCATAAACGGCGATAGCTAATAGAATTTTGTTCCGCATTGACCATAGCATTCTCTACTGAGAGGGGATCAGTATCACAGGCATCAACCACAGCACCTTTTTTAATGGCCGCAATCGCTAAAATCCCGCTGCCGCATCCGACATCCATAACCTCGTGGCCTGTTTTGACATATTTGGCAACCCCCCGCAAACACGATGCGGTTGTAGGGTGATGCCCTGTTCCGAATGCCAGAGCAGGATCGATAGCAATATTCAGCATCCCCTCTTTCGGCTCTTCCCATGTCGGGTGGATATAAAACGGTGCAATTTCAATAGGGGTAATCCCCTGCTGATACTGCGCAATCCAATCATCATTTTTCTCTTTTGTAAGGGTCATCTCGACATCAACAACTGCACCTACCGCACGCTGAAGTGCTTCGGCGAATTGTTCAATCCCCCACATTACCGTCTCTAAGTCTTCTTCACTTCGAACGATAAATCCATCATCAATCTCTTCAAATCCAACGGGTAATACATCGACAAGAAAATCACTAAACAGCTCAAGATGCGATGATGGTTTTACCACCAGCATATAATAGTAATCTTGCATTAACCCTCTGTACCGAGTACTGCAGCAAGCTTTTCTTTGAGTACTTGAGGAGTAAACGGTTTAACGATATAGTTGTTTACACCGGCTTTGAGGGCAGTAATAACTTCCGCTTTCCCCCCCTCTGTCGTAACCATAATAATAGGAAGATCAGCAAAACGCGCATCAGCTCGTACTTTTTTGACCAATTCCAAACCGTTCATTTCCGGCATATTCCAGTCGGTAATCAACATTCCCATATCGGGATTTTCATTCAGAACCGACCACCCTTGGACACCGTCTTCACCTTCTAAGACATCTTCATAACCGAGTCGAGAAAGTGTATTTTTGATAATACGGCGCATTGTCGAGCTATCATCTACAACCAATAATTTCAAAGCACGTCCTTTTAATGATACATTTTTACAGAATTAATACCCAATGATAACCTAACCAACTTTGCGGTAAGTTTAAAAAAAGCGTTTGAGGTCAATTCTTCCCTCATAAAAAGCTTTTCCGACGATTACGCCGGAGACTTCACCGCATTTGAGCAACAATTCAATGTCACTCTCATCTTTTACACCGCCGCTGGCTATTGTGGGTATACCGGATGCACGAGCAATCTCAAGGGTAAAATCGACATTTACCCCAGAAAGTGTACCGTCACGTCCGACATCGGTACAAATAATCGCTTCTACCCCCGCATCAGCGAAGGCACGAGCCAAATCAGTCGCTTTCATTGTGCTCACTTCACCCCATCCCTCAACCGCAACATAGCCGTCAATCGCATCAATACCGACGACAATTGGATACTTAGCCGCCATCGTTTTAACGAATTCGGGATCACGAAGTGCAATCGAGCCTAAAATAAGACGATCAATACCCAGCTCTAAATAGCGTTGTATCGTCGCTTCGTCTCGAATGCCGCCGCCGAGCTGCAGTTTAACGTTGCAATTTTCGCGAATCAGACGAATTTGCTCCAGATTTTTCGGCTCACCCGCAAACGCACCGTTCAAATCAACCAGATGAACCCAC
Source organism: Sulfuricurvum sp. (assembly GCA_035290165.1). GTDB lineage: Bacteria > Campylobacterota > Campylobacteria > Campylobacterales > Sulfurimonadaceae > Sulfuricurvum. The sequence goes on from DATDUY010000149.1 coordinate 2,655, forward strand.
TCTGCCCCCATCTCTTCGAACGTTTTAACGAGTTCCCAAGGAGTATCGGAGTAAATTTTTGCGCTCTCCATAAGCCCTTTGGTAAGACGTACCGCTTTGCCGTCTTTTAAATCAATTGCCGGAAAAATAGTCATTCCAATCCTTTATAGGTTAATAAAATTTTTAAGTATTCTCAGCCCGTTATCATGGCTTTTTTCAGGGTGAGGCTGTATTCCCATCACATTTTCATGGGCAACCGCGCTGGTGAAACGGTAGCCGTAAACACTCTCACCGATACTGTCGCTTGCGTGAATACAAAGGGCATGGTAAGAGTGGACGAAATAGAGGTAATGAGCTTCATCTAACCCCTCAAATAAGGGATGTTCCGTTGTAAACATCCGATTCCAT
>DATDUY010000150.1:0-4016 GCA_035290165.1 Sulfuricurvum sp.
AAAAAGAGATGATAGAGGATTTTTTCATAAAATTCTCAACCCCAAGAGGTGAATAAAACTTCGCTGTCCCTCCGGTAGGGAGAGTATGGTTCGGTCCTGCGACATAATCGCCGATCGCTTCGGGAGTATAATGACCTAAAAAGATAGCCCCTGCGTGTTTAATCGACGGTAATAGAGCAAAAGGGTTATCGGTTGCGACTTCAAGGTGTTCAGGAGCAATCTCGTTCATAAGCGCTACCGCTTCTTCCATAGACTTTGTTACAATAATAGCGGCACGCTCTTCAATCGATTTACGGGCAATCACTTCACGCGGAAGTTTTTTCAACCAATTTTCGATTTCAATCGCACATGCATCTGCGAATTTTTGAGACGGAGTAATCAAAATGGAGCTAGCCATTTCATCGTGTTCCGCCTGAGAGAGTAAATCGATAGCGATATGTACCGGATTGGCCGAATCATCCGCCAATACACCGATTTCACTCGGTCCCGCGATCATGTCGATATTCACTTCACCAAAGACCATCTTCTTCGCCGTTGCGACAAAAATATTTCCCGGCCCCGTAATAACATCGACTTTCGGAATCGTTGCCGTACCGTACGCCATAGCAGCAATCGCACTCGCACCGCCGACTTTAAACACTTCACTTACGCCGCACAGATGGCACGCCGCCAAAAGAAGCTCGTTCGGTTCATTATCAGGGGTCGGGGTCGTTACTACAATGTGCTCTACCCCTGCCACTTGAGCGGGGATAACGTTCATCAACAATGAGCTCGGATAGGCCGCTTTTCCTCCGGGGATATAAAGTCCCGCACGATCCACCGGAGTTACTTTCTGTCCCAAAATCGTCCCGTTTGCTTCGGTATCGAACCAACTTTTTGGAAGCTGTTTTTCATGGTAGCTGCGTATACGGTCATACGCTAAATGCAATGATGCTTTAAGCGTCGGGTCCAACGCCTCATAAGCACGTTTCATATCATTCGTATCGATACGCAATTCTGCACCAGAATTCGGCGTCCATCGATCAAATTTTGAAATGTGACGTATCAGGGCATCATCACCATCAGAACGTATCTCATCGATGAGCCCTTTAACGATGGTAGAGACATGCTCCATATCCATCTTTCCACGCCCTAAAAGTTCGTTAAAAACAGTATTGAAATTGGGTTCATTAGTATGAATCAGGGTCATAGCTTCTCCTTTTTACTTTTTCGTAGCACTTTTTTTGTACTCTTGCTTGACAATATCAAGTGCCTTGAGAAAATCGTCACTCTCAACAGCCCCCATAATCGGTTCGAACATCGGAGATTTTCCTTTGATAAACCATGTCGCAGGGGTCCCCTGTGTCATCAGTGACGGTGGTACACTCCCCTCATCCACAACACCCTCATACGCAACAAAATCACGGTTTAGTATCGCAACGATTTTCGGGTTTTTCAACGTATTTTGTTTTAAAACATCGCACCATCGGCATCCGTTTTTGGTCACGAGTACCATTAAAGGCTTTTGCTCTTTTATCCCCCGCTCAACCGCTGAGGAAATATCTTTCTCCCACTTAATATCCGCAGCAGATAATGTGACTGCGGAAAATAGCATTATTAAAAATAATTTAATCATCTCTATTTCACCTTTTTCAAAATCTCTTTAGCAATATCACCAAGCTCTTTATTGCTGACATCAATAACAATATCGGCCACTTTTTTGTAAAGAGTTGAACGCTCATCATAAAGCTTGATAGCTTTATCGACATCTTGAAATAAAGGACGTTTGCGCAATTTTTTCTCTGCATCCGGATGCTCAAGGATACGGTTATGAATCGTCTCAAACGGTGCTGATAAATAGACTACCGTCCCGATCTTTTTTAGATTCGGTACTTTAAAAAAACCGCCCCCCGTAGAGATCAGAGTTCCCCTAACCTCTTTTTGGAGCCATAATGCCACTTTACGCTCTAGAGAGCGAAAATACTCTTCCCCCTCTTGAGCAAAAATCTTTTTGATACTGCGATTTTCCATACTCTCGATAATATCGTCGGTATCCAGTGCCACTAAATCAGACTGCTTCACTATTTCACGTGATACAGAGCCTTTCCCGACTCCCATAAAACCGATTAGAACGATGTTTTTCATAAATTCTCTACTGTTAGTTTATAATGACGCAATCATATCACGCATTAACTTAGGAGATATTCTTGATCACGCTCAATAACCTCTATTCTGATGAAAAACCCGCTAAAAACAGCGAAATTTTTTCAACTCTTTTTCAGAATCACTCACTCAAAATCGAAGCCATTCGATCATGGCTCAAAACACCAGGAGAACTCTATAAGCAAGAACAAGATGAATGGGTTGTACTTTTAAACGGGAAAGCTTGCCTCCAAATCAGTGATCAGAAACTAAACCTGATAGCAGGAAATTATTGCTTTATTCCTCGTCATACAGAGCATCAAGTCTTATCAACCTCTAGCGATGCTCTTTGGCTCGGAGTTTTTAGCTCTTAAACTCATTAATACGGGCGGAGAGAGATTCTGCTACCTGCACTAACTGTTTGGAGTCATTCTCAATCTGTTCAACACTTTTTTGATTGGCTTCCGATACCGTATTGATTTCAGAAATTTTCTCAATGATCCATTCGATATGTCCTACCACTTCAACCGAATCATTGTAAGAGCGTTCCGCAACGGCGACAGAACGTTCCATCTCTGCTGATGTTGCAGAAATTTTATCCTCAACTTCATTCGAGATCACCGTCAGCTCGTTCATGCTTTTAGCGTTCTCTCCCATCTTATCACTGACATCATTGATTGCTTGGACAATGGTACCGACACTGATTTCAATCTCAGTCAAACTCTTTTGGGTTCGCTCAGCTAGTTTTCGAACTTCATCGGCAACAACTGCGAACCCCCGTCCATGTTCACCTGCACGCGCCGCTTCAATCGCTGCATTAAGGGCTAAAAGATTCGTTTGATCGGCAATATCTTTAATAACGCCCAGAACATTTTTAACTTGATCCGCATCATGCTGCAGGGAAACCAATCGAGAAGACATCTCATGCTCGGTTTCAATATACCCCTCAACTTCTTCTACTAATTTTGACAATGCATCTTTCGCTGTTACCAATTCCCCGTTTGCATTAGCAACATTACGTTGCGTTTGTTCCGATACTGAAATTGCTCCGGATAAAATCTCTTTAATCGAATGGCTCTTTTGGGTTGTCGCTTCGACGATTTGTCGCTCTTGTTCTACACCATTTGAAATAGTCTGTGTCGCTTCGGTAATCGTAGTAGCGATCATAGAGTTTTGACGTCCTAGGTCTTTGACTTCATTGACCGTCTCTTGCACCATCGATACAAAATTATTCACGGCTAATGCAGCTGCTGAAAATTCATCTTTTTTACTCGCGTCAAGACGTTTTGTTAAATCTTTATCTCCGCTCACCAATGCACCGATACGAGTACGAAGCCCTTCCAATGGCATCAACACCTCTTTTCCGAAGAAAAGGTTCAATACAGAAACAAAAACAACGACAACAACGCTTAATGCAATCAAAAGAATGGTCTCTGTTTTGCTGATTTCAGCATCATTTTTCTCCAGAGATATCACTAAGTCCATGACCCCAAGTACATCACCAATCTGAACATTTGAATGACACGCCAAACATCTCTCTTCCGCAATAAGAGGCTGTAAAAGGCGGATAGTATGGATTCCGTTTGTATTTTCAGTTACTTGCGGTTTTTTATTTTTAAAAATTTCTTGTATTAACGGCTCATCGGTAAATTTTGAATCCGGTGCGAGCAATTCGATAACGGCTTTGGATTTTTCGACCTTCAACGCTTCAATACCGTCAATTTTTTGGGCATTGGCTATCGCTTCGGCAACCACTGCCGGATCACCCGCCAACATACTCCCCGAAAGTGTTTGAAAAATGGACTCACTCAGCATATTAAGAGAGCGCTTAGCCGTCTCATTTGAAAAATCATGGAACGTTGTTGTTAAATACCAATAAATTGTCCCCAATCCTA
>DATDUY010000151.1:0-3182 GCA_035290165.1 Sulfuricurvum sp.
AATGCGATGTTGCTTTTTTCGCAGTCGGATCAATCGAAGAGTCTCCGAATACTTCGGTATGTGCTTTAATGCTCCCCGATTCAAAGGTCAAATTGCCGGCAAATGCTGATGCAGCCAACAAAACCGCTGCCAAACTCACTATTTTTTTCATGTAACTCTCCTAAAATAAAATGGATAAAGAAGGGAAAATACCCCGAGTACCGCCACAGCAATCCAAAGCTGATGTCCTAATGCAATAGCGTTAGCAGCCGATGTTGCAATCCATCCGACTCCGATCATCGCCAAAGCGATCACTCTGATATTGCGCAGCTGGATCAATCTATGAAATACAAGAACATTATAGTACGAAATTGCAATCGGATAGACAATCGCGAGTCCGATAGGTTCTTCTAGCCAATACAAAATATAACTCACGATGAACAGTCCCAAAACAACAGGAATCTGTTTTAAGAGTTCATCCCCAAAATGGTATGCGGCATAAACTCCCACTAAATGAGAGGCTATAATCAGCAATGTATATTCGCTCCAAATGTCCATAGCTTCCGATCGGCTCAGTGTTTCAAAGAGGGCTGAATCAGCAAAGATCCAGAGCATCATCACGATAACAAGCCGCCACGGAAATTTTTTGTACTCAATCTGTAGCAGACGATTGAGATGAAAAAACCGTAAGGCCACAATAGAAATAAGGGGTAACACAAGAGCGATAGCCCCTCTCTCTTCAAAAGGATAGGTATACAAAGCTGTCCCTATGGCATACGAAATAGCAAGACCGTACGAGAGCTGAAGCTTCCCTTGCGAACCAAAGATATACAGGAGAAGCGGTGTCGTATATCCGACAACAAAACCGAGTGCCAACAACATCCCAAGCGAGTAATTGGGGTAAAACCACGAAATCATAATCTGAACCCCAAACAAAAAGTAAAGTTCAGTTTTTAGATCTTTGTGTCGCCAAAGCGCATTAAAGAGTGCCCCCATTACTCCGCCGATAGGGAGGGTAAAAAGGTCATGGATATGGGAATCAAACGCACCCACCACCCCTGTTTGTGCGATAAGGAGATAATATAAAAGCTGTGAACTGAGTACGATAACGAGAAGGTTCACTGTTTGCCTCGTAAAAATAACCAATACACCAAAGCAAATGAGGCGTCATAGAGTGCCACCAAGAGGGCAATTCCATCCAGTGCACCCGCCATATAGAGTGCGGCAAATACAGAAGCGCAGATGACACGTACACTTGCGCTAAGCTCCGCAAAACGGTGCGGATCACTGTGGATTCCATACCAGTGCATCAATCCCGTCCCGATCATAAAAGCAAACACAATATACTCATACGTTCCGCTAAAATGAAATCCGAGCAGCGGGAAAAGTGCCGCACCGCCGAGGATCAGGATTACCCCTCCCCCCGCATCACTCAAAAAACCGCTCAGATGATAAAACTTGAGGGGCGAATCGAGTCGAAATTTAAGCCGCTCATAGGTAATCCAAACCACTATACCAATGAGCAAAGCACCGAGCAGGGCACGTATTCCCAACAACGGTTCAATCGCTCCGATAAAGCCTCCCGCTTCAATGATTCCGGCGATGGTGAGGACAAGTGCCATCAGTGCCATCAGAACCGTCCAAAGTACAGCATAGACTCGACGAAATAGTTCAGGTAAAAGATGATGGAGGATGGCAAGTGCCATAAACGCAACCCCTAGCCCCATAGCGATATGGGCATGTCCCACAACCAGATTATTGCGGTGGATCAGTGCACGAATTTCAGGAATAAAGAGAAAATTCCCCTGAAGATTAACAAAAACAAATGCACCGATCGAGAGGATAAGATAAGGATTGGTTTTAAAAGTTACCTTTGCATCTCGTAACCAACCCCACAATAAAGGGAGGTACAAAAGAGTCAAATATTGAAAAAACCACTCTTCACTGTAGCAAAGGCAATGAAAAAAATTACGGATTATGAGCGATACGACATAACCGACGAGCGGGACGATCCACAGCCAATGCCAGCGAGGCTTGAATTCCTGCGCGGAGAAGAGCTTGATCAGCAGATAATAGATCGGAATAAGGGTAAAACTCATCCCCAGTGTGTTATCCCCATGCGGCCCGACAAGGGTCTGCTCCACTTGACCGTAATCGGGGTTCATAAGAACGACCAGTGCTATGGGAGCGGCGATGACGGCAAGCAGTGATACGTTCACCCACAAAGGACGTTTTTCATAGCGGCGCAAGGCATCTACGAGAGCGAGGAGATAAAACAGCCCGCTAAACGCCAATAAAAAGTTCAGCTGATAGGGAAAATCATAAAACGGCAATCCCCGTATGTTTCCAAACAGCAGTGCCATAGACATAAAGAGTAAAAAGAGGTTCCAAACGACGAAATAACGGCGTAAATGGCCTATCGCGGTTTCGGACAATACCCCCTCTTTTTGAAATAGGGCAAACGGGAGCAGCGAGAGGATCAACGGGAAAAATCCGTACAGCATCTGAGAAATATGCAACGATCGCGCCCTCTCAGGGGAGAGAAGTGTCATGGAACCGTCCAGACCCACCATTTCTACCGCATACACCAGCCCCGCAAAAAGTCCTAAAATCAGCCAAACAAAGGCAAGGGGAAGCTCATCATTTATGAATTTGTTTAACAATGCCATCCTCCATCTCAATAATAACGTCTGCGTAGTCGGCTATCTTTTTATCATGCGACGCTACGACAAACCCCGTCCCTTGATCCGAGAACTGACGAAACAGCTCGTACACACCCAATGCATTTTTCGTATCCAGATTCCCCGTCGGCTCATCCGCGAACACGACGGAGGGGTGATTAACAAGGGCTCTGGCGATCGCGGCACGCTGACGCTCTCCTCCTGAGACCTCATCACTGTAGCGTTTACCTAATCGCTCAATCCCCAAACTTCCCATCAGCGGATCGATTAATGTCGCATCCAATGCCGCCAACGCAATATTCTCACGCAATGTCAGATAGGAGATAAGATAGTGAAACTGAAATACAAATCCTATGTTATGCTGACGAAAATGGTCAATATTACCGAGTTCATGGAGAAGCTTACCGTCATATCGAACGCTTCCCAATGATGGCTGCAGTAGCGTCGAGAGGATAGAGAGAACAGTTGTTTTCCCGCTTCCGCTCTCCCCGATAATCGCGGTAAAACTCCCCGGTAGAATCT
>DATDUY010000152.1:0-3430 GCA_035290165.1 Sulfuricurvum sp.
GATACGGGTAGGAATATCTTTACGAAAGTAGATCCACAAGACAACGATTGAGGCGATGATACTGAGAAGGTTCGGGAAGAACATTGTCTTGGCATATTCCCAAAATCCGAGATTGAAATACCCTGCCGTTACGATGTTGGTGAGATTTGAGATAATCAAAGGATTCGATGCACTGTCCCCGATAAATCCACCCGCCATCAAAAACGCGAACATCGGAAGCGGCTTCATATTAAGATACTTCATTTTTGCCAGTACAATCGGCGTTAGAATCAATGCCGCGCCGTCATTGGCAAAAAATGCCGCTACAAGGGCACCGAGTATCATCATATAGACGAACATCACATGCCCGTTACCTCGTGATAGTCGTACCATTTTCAGTGCTGCCCACTCGAAAAAACCGATCTCATCCAGTACCATCGAGAGGAGGATAATCCCGATAAAGGCAAGCGTCGCATCCCAAACAATCGACGTTACCGTCCACACGTCAGTGAGGCTGACAACACCTAAAGCCACTGCAGCAATGGCACCAGCTACTGCGGATGTGCCGATCTGTAGCCCACGAGGTTGCCAGATGACTAAGACTAAGGTAATTAAAAAAAGTGTTATAGCAAGGATCATAAAATATTCTCTTCAATAGGATTTTTAATAAAAGCTTTTACCTGATTTTCAATTGTATCACGTACAACACGCACTTGTTCCATTATCTCCTCATCGCTTCCGATGAAAGTTGACGGATCAGGGAAACTCCACATAATAATTCGGCTAATACCGGGGAAGATCGGACAACGTTGTGCTGCTTCCGCATCACAAACCGTAATCACATGGCTAAATGTTCTCCCCTCTTTGTAAAGGTTAAATACCCCTTTGGTTTCATTACCCGATATATCAATCCCTTTTTCACCCATTGCACGAACAACATAAGAATTGAGGGTTCCGGGTTCTATCCCTGCACTCTCGCTACTGTCGTTATTTTGCGCGTATTGGTTGAAAAAAGCCTCGGCCATTTGACTTCTTGCACTGTTATGGACACAGACGAATAATACTTTCAACATGGAATGCCCCTATTATGTTTTGCTGATAACACTATATCGAAATTTATTTTAATAAATCAATATATCTTGATATATTATTACTGTTTCGCTACAATACGTTTAACGGAGGTGATTATGGAAATCTTTTTAGAAACAATATCAGCACTCAATGATGAAACACGAATCAAAATACTGGCATTTTTGGATCAATATGGTCCGCTGTGTGTATGCGATTTGCAATCTTCATTAGGTATGATCCAGTCACGTCTCTCACGCCACCTCAAAATCCTCAAAGACGGGGGATTTTTGCGGGTGGATCGGTGCGGTACGTGGGCGTATTATTCCATAAGAACACCACTAGACCAGTTCCGAAGCGAAGCGTTGGCTGAAATCCGATGTCTTGGGATTGAACTCCCTCCACTTATTAAACTATCCGAAACAGGAGACTGTAAATTATGAAAAATGTCCTTATCCTTTGCACCGGCAACAGCTGCCGCTCGATCATGGCCGAAGCGCTCATCAACGCTAAAATGGGCGATTGTGTCAAAGCGTTCAGCTCCGGTGTTAAAGCCAGCGGTGCCGTAAACCCAAATGCCCAAGCACTCTTAGAAGAAAAAGGGTACTGGAGAGAAGAGTATCACTCCAAGGTAATCGAAACCGTACTGAACAACGAGTTTGATTTGATCGTCACTGTTTGTGACCACGCCCATGAGACCTGCCCGATGTTCCCTAAAGCGGTGAAAACGATCCATGTCGCATTCGAAGATCCGAGCGGAAAAGCAGTGGAAGAGTATGCAAAAACTCTCGATTTGATCGAAGCGACGCTTCTGCCGATCGTCAAATCTGAGTTGTGTGACTGATCATGTGGCAGGAGAGCGTCAATATCCTCGTCTATGAGTGGCTGAAAATGCCTCAAGGGGAGAAGCTCTCCGACGCTCTAAACTTTTTTATCTACGACACGGTAAAAATTCTCTTTTTGCTCATTGTTATTATTTTTGCCGTTACCCTTTTGCGCTCCTATTTTTCAACCGAGAAGGTACGAGAATATCTGAGTCGTAAACATGAATATACGGGCAATGTTCTCGCCGCACTGTTCGGGATTATTACCCCGTTTTGCTCGTGCTCGGCGATACCGCTGTTTTTAGGATTTTTACAGGCACGTATTCCTCTGGGGGTGACGTTTAGCTTTCTCATCTCCGCACCCCTAAACAACGAAATCGCCATTGCGATGCTCTTTGGGCTATTTGGCTGGAAAGTAACGGCTTTGTATATCGGGTTTGGTTTGCTGGTGGCAATTGTGGGCGGTATCATTATCGGAAGACTGGGGCTGGAAAAAGAGATTTTGATCGAGGTCAAACCGATTGAGGGTGAGATTAAGGCTGAAGCTCAGGTTATCCCTTTTAAAACACGACTGATTCAAGCTAAAACGTACACGATGGATATTCTTCGCAAGATTTGGTTCTATGTCATTATCGGTGTCGGAGTGGGAGCTTTTATCCACGGCTATGTTCCCACTGAGTTTATCACCTCTATCGCAGGGGCAAACAATCCGTTTGCCGTACCGCTCGCAACACTCTTAGGTGTTCCAATGTATTCCAACGCCGCAGGAGTTATGCCGCTTATCGAAGTACTCACCTCCAAAGGGATGCTTTTGGGGACGGCTCTCTCGTTTATGATGGCGATCACCGCCCTCTCCCTCCCCGAAGCGATGATTCTAAAGCGGGTGATGAGCCTCAAACTCATCGGTATCTTTTTCGGTACAGTGACGCTTGGGATTATGGGCGTCGGCTACTTATTCAACGCAATCTTATAATTTAATAGGAGTTAATATGAAAATCGATATTACCAATCAAACGGGCGGAGTGAAAGCCTTTCTCAGCGGTTTCAGTACCGAAGAGCTAGATGCGAAGATCGAAGCATGCAAAAGCGGCAATTGTGAGTGTGCATGTGATCCTGAACTCATGCAAAAGATCGAAGGAATAGAGTTAACTACGGTCGAAGGTGGCTCTATGCTGAGTATTACAGGTGATGTGGATGCAGATACACTTGCACCTATGATGAAAGAATGCCTATTGGGAGAAAAACAATGAAAATTGAAATTTTAGGTACGGGATGTACCAAATGCAAAGCGCTCGAAGAGGCAACCAAACAAGCGGTAGCCCAAAGCGGCAAGTTTGCTCAAATAGAAAAAGTCGAAGATATTATAAAAATTATGGAGTACGGAGTGATGAACACTCCCGGACTTGTGATCGATGGAAAAGTTGTAAGTACAGGAAATCTTCTTAGCGTCAATGAGATCGTTGCACTGATTAAAGTGCACTAAAATCTTATTACTCAATGATAAGCTGAGATACCTGCTGGCTCATCACCTGATTTTCGATAATGATATTCGTGATACC
>DATDUY010000153.1:0-2825 GCA_035290165.1 Sulfuricurvum sp.
TTAGCCGTGCTAATGCGTCCTGCAGTAATACGTAATCGAAGCGTATATTCCTCCTCAGCCAACGGATTATTAAAGATACCGAAGTCTTGCAGATAAAAGCTGTCTCCCTCGCTGATAGAGTTAAAATCGAGTGTTTCTATCTGAGGATAATACTCAAATGGGGAAAGGGAAGCTTTATGCCGCTCACGTTTATTTAATCTTTTTTCACTCACCTCTATCCCTTTGTCTAAAAAAAGTGTCAATACCGTTTCAAATTTGCAATTCCACAAGCTTCTAACATTCTGAGAGTATAACGCATACACCGTTTTCAAATCATTGATTTGTGTCAAGAGAATTACTCCCTAAAATTTCTATAATATAAAAATTATATTTTCGATCCATTTTAAAGGATACAGGATGCAAGCTAGCCCGTTATTTTTTCAATCTGTCCCAAAAATAACTCTTTATGACCCGCTCTCCGAGATGCTCGGAGCTGCATCTGAGGGGATAGTGCACTACGCTTACAGCGATGTTGTCAAATTAGCCGGACACTCCTGCCCCACTGTTGCGGGAGCTTATCTCATGCTTCTCAAAGGACTAACCCTTTTATATGGCGATAAAACTCCTGTTCGAGGCGAGATTCGTGTCACGATCAAAGGGAATCTCGGAGAGGGGGTCGTAGGGGTCATCGCCAATGTAGCCTCCATGATCACGGGTGCAACAGATACGGGAGGATTTCACGGATTGGGAGGAAAATTCGATCGTCGCAATCTCCTCTTTTTTGAACCTGAGATGGCAGAGGATATGGCATTAGAGCGTCTTGACAGCGGTGAGCGTATTGTGTTGAGCTACAATCCGACCATTGTCCCCAGTGATCCGCAAATGGCGTCTTGGCTCCAAATGACCCTCTCAAATCAAGCAGATGAGCAGACATCCGAATTGTTTCGATCTGCATGGCAAGAGCGGGTCAAAAATATTCTGCTCGATTTTTCAGAAGATCCCCGCCTTATACAAACACATATAACAAATAAGAGAGAAACTGCATGAATAAACTGTTGATGATACTTTTCACGGTACTGGGGCTGCAGGGAGCAGAAGGATACAGCGTCTATCAAAAACACTGTATGCAATGTCATGTCGAAATAATGGAGAAAAAAGAGGTGATGAGAGTGCTTCACACCCTCAAAGCTCCCCCGATGATCGAAGTATCCAATCGCCTCAAAGAAAATGTCGTTATCAGCGACGATGATGACGATGTCAAGCGGCGTGTTATTATCGCCTTTATCAAAGATTACATCGAAAACCCCAGCGTCCAGTACAGTATGTGCCATCCGATGGCGATTGAAAAATTCGGGATTATGCCCTCGTTAAAAGGGAAACTGAGCGAAGAGGAACGCCAAGCCGTTGCGGAATGGGTACATGACCGCTATAGCGGTGTTGCGTTTAAGTAATTACGCACGAAGCAAATAGTGCTCGATACTGTAGCGGAGATCTTCATCCATATCCATCACACTCTCCACCATCCACTTCAGATAACTAGGGTCTTTGAGGGCAATCTCTTCGATCCGCTTTTTGGCGTATTTTCCAAACGGCAGACGGCTCAGAAGAACATGGCTTTTGGATATCTCTATCAACCGCTCAATATCCGCCAAATCGAGAAGATACTCCAATACCATTTTTGTATGAAGCGCATCGCTCAGGGCATGATGGGGGATGAGTGCAACTCCATGCTCTTGAAACACCGCCCCCTCCTCACGATAGAGTCTCAGCTCATATCGCAAAAATTGGAGGCTGTACCCTTCCAAATCATCCATCAACGATTTGGAGCATTTGAGGGTATCGATGACACTCCCCTGCCATGCAATTCCCTCTTTTTGGAGCATATCAAGTTCAAAAGGGGCATTATGCGACACCAAAATAGTTTCAGGGGTATTAAGAATTTTGAGTTTTTCGGCACCGATAGATTGGGAAAAAGAGGGAGCATCACTCACCATCTCATTCGTGATTTGATGGATCGCCGAAGCGGCGGGAGGGATTTTTTTACCGGGATTGATCAACTCGAAGTGAGTAGACTCACCCTCAATGATTCCCAGAGCGCAGATTCTGTCTTTTGTCTCTAAACCTGTCGTTTCCGTATCGAGAAAAATCACACGCTACTCTGTCGGAAAAGATTTAAGTGTTGCCATTAGATTATGATAATGTTCTAATGTTCGGAAGCTTTTCTCGAAGCGCCACCCCAATACAAACGCGATAATATCTCTCTTCAGCAATGGACTCAGTTTTTCGGCACGTCCGTAATAGGCCAGTGAGATATTTTTATTTTTGACTTTAGCCTCTTTATCGTAGATAATCGCAATGATTTGAGCGTATTTGCCCTCTTTGATGGTCCCTAAATCCTCATCAGCTAGCGATAATCCTGAGAGGTTGATCGCTTTAAACTCAAACAGCTCATCAAACGCTCCGACTTTGGTATCAATCCCCAGTTTTCGGTACAGTTCTTCGAGTGATTTGAGGTTGCTTTTGCGTTCTAACTCGTAGCTGGAGATCTGTGCCGTCAGGTTTTTCAGACGATCGAGTGGTGAACTCACATTTTCTCCTTCAAATCTCGCACTATTTTGATAATTTTAACCTATGTTGACTTATAATATCAAACTTTTATACTTGCGGGAATTTAATGGACTATTTACGAATTCAAGGGCCGACTAAACTTAGCGGTACCGTCACCATCTCCGGCGCAAAAAATGCCGCATTACCACTCATTACCTTGGCACTTTTAGCTCATAATCCGCTAAAAGTCACAAACATGCCCGAAGTTGCTGATATTAAAACACTCCTCAAACTTCTCC
>DATDUY010000154.1:0-2612 GCA_035290165.1 Sulfuricurvum sp.
TAGGGGTAGAGAGCCATGAGGGTTTTGGAGGGGGGATTATCCCCCCTTTTCTCATCCAAATAAGATAGCCGTTATGGGTAATATTATGTTTATCCTGAAAGGTGTGCAAGGAGCTGTGGCGAAATTCACATTTTTCCAAAAGATGGTGAAAATCTACATGCAGCTCTAAAAATTCTTGCAGTGATTCATACGCTGAATCGGAGATAATGACGGTACTGACGACGAGATTCTTGATTTCGACGTAACGTGCGCACTCATTTAGACCATCGCCTATGAAATTTTCATTTCCCAAAATATCTTCAAAATGGTGCACTTTCCCTGTATGAACTGCTACCCGAATCCCTTTGAAATAAGGGTACTCTTTGGCAATGTAATCGGAAAAATGGATAAAAGAAAGACCTAATATAGGTCCAAATCCCCGTAGAGAGGGGTGAAGAATACAATAAAATCCATCTCCTGTCGAGATCATCCCCTGTAGCATTTTATCCATGGGAATACCGGAAGCCTTGAGCATTTTAAGGATCATTTTTTTATAGGTCAAAGAGAGGTAAGAGATTATTTCAAGCTGCTCATCCATACGCAGACGTGAGAAATCGATGATATCAATGAGGACAATATCGGTGGTGATCGCTCTTTTACTCATAATAAACCTAATAAACTGGAATGATTTAAATTGTATTCTAAAATTGCTGAGATTGGCTAAAACTTTATCGGATTGGTTTTAGGAATGATTCCAAAGTATGTTACTATATCCGAAAATATCTATTTAGGTTGACCTTATGCAGAAACGAACCAAGATTTTAGCAACAGTCGGACCCGCTTCGGATAATACAGAGACCCTTGCCGCTCTAATCAAAGCCGGGGTAAACGTCTTTCGTCTCAACTTTTCTCACGGCACCCATGAATACCATGCGCAGGTTCTGGCCAATATCCGTTTAGCGATGCGTGAGACAGGATTGATCGTCGGGGTGATGCAAGATATCAGCGGTCCAAAAATTCGTGTCGGAAAATTGAGCGAAGAATTTTGTTTGGAGAGCGGCGATCGGCTTGATTTCTATTATGAAGCGTGTGTGGGGGAAAAGATTGGAGAGGGACATTATCGGCTCTCTATCAGCGAAAGCACGGTTCTTCACATGCTAAAAGTCGGTGATTTCGTCTATCTGTATGATGGTCTTATCCGTGCCCGTATTATAGAAACAGGCGATGAGTATGTCCAAGCTCTGATTGAAAATAAAGGGAAACTCACGTCGAATAAAGGGATCAATTTCCCCAATACGAGACTCGGTATCGATATTTTGACCGAGAAAGACAAAATAGACATCGGATGGGGGGTGGCAAACGGTGTTGATTTTATGGCGATATCGTTTGTCCAAAATGCTCAAGATATGATCAATGCACGTGAAGTCGTACACTCCTACGGCGGAGAGGTACAACTCATCGCGAAAATAGAGAAGTTTGATGCGGTGGAAAACATTGACGAAATTTTACGTCACTCGGACGGATTGATGGTTGCACGCGGCGATTTGGGGATCGAAGTTCCTTATTACCGTGTCCCGACGATTCAGAAAATGTTGATCGATAAAGCCAATGCCCATTCCAAACCGGTTATTACGGCAACACAGATGTTGTTGTCGATGACGGAGAAAGAGTCCGCTACACGAGCCGAGATCAGTGATGTCGCGAATGCGGTACTGGATGGAACCGATGCCGTGATGCTCTCGGAGGAGAGTGCCGTCGGGCACAATCCGGTACTGGTAGTAGAGACTATGGTGAATACGATTCAAGCGATTGAGGAGATTTATCCTTATGAAAAGTTCAATTTCGGGTATGACGATGCGATGGACATGGTGAATGAATCGGCGGTACGTTTGGGAGATTCACTGAAAGCGGAGGGGATTATCGCCATGAGTGCCTCCGGACAATCGGCAAAAAAACTCTCCCGCTACCGTCCGAAGATGACTATATATGCGGCGACGCACGAAGAGAGGATTGCGCGATTACTCACCATAGTGTGGGGGGTCGTTCCGGCGTATCTGATTAAAAAAGGGCGTATCGAAGATATGTTGGGTGATATTATCCAAAGCGGTTTGAAACGGGGAATTATCGATAAAAATAACACCTATATTTTTACGGCTGGGTATCCGATCGGTACTCCCGGTACGACGAATATTATCCGAATTTTGCGGGAAAATGAGATCACTTTTTTCGGAGAGACGAAGTCAAACCCAGGCAAAAGTAAAAAAGCAGACGATAACGCGGTTCCCACATTATTTTAAGTGGACTAAAAATTGCTTTTTGAAGTGCGAGGGGCATAAACAATTGTTTCGTCACTAAGTATGCCCCTCAAAACCTCTCTCCTTTACGCTACAATTCTTTTTATGAAAACCGATACTTTATTTACCAAACCCATTTCAAAACAGTTTGAATTCGATGCCGATGTGGCGGCAGTATTTGATGATATGCTCTTACGCTCCGTTCCATTTTATAAGGAGTCACAAACCCTTACCCGCCGTTTTGCGCTCAATGCCCTCTCAAACGGGGGAATCGTCTATGATTTGGGATGCTCAACCGCATCGTTGTTGCTTGAAATTGAGCGTTCGATCGATAAAGAG
>DATDUY010000155.1:0-3790 GCA_035290165.1 Sulfuricurvum sp.
ATATCGAAAGCGGAGAAAGTATCAGTGAACCTACTATCGATACGGCGGCAGCCTACGGTATCATTGATGAACTGTATCATACTATTCTTAGCCGCAAAAATGGCGATCCTGAAACCTCTTGGACAGCAAAACTCCTCTCAAAAGGGGACAATGCTATCCTCAAAAAAGTGGTCGAAGAGGCGGGAGAGTTTAGTTTTGCGATCAAAGACGGAAACGAAGATGAAATTATTTACGAATGTGCCGATTTAGTGTATCACGTCTTAGTCGCACTGGGACATAAAAATATTTCTCCCGATCGCATCAAACAAGAATTAGCACGTCGCTTCGGAATAAGCGGGATTGCGGAGAAAAACTCGCGGGAACAATGAAAGCAAAAATAATCGATTTTATCAACCACTTACTTCTATATGATTACCTCCTCTTCGGGGGTATATTTGTCCTCTTTCTTTTATTATTGGTATTAGCTATCGCTCTTAAAAATAAAATGGGGCTGGCTATTTTTATGGTTCTATTAGCTTTCACCGTCTTAACCGTAGGTTCAGTCGTTGGGTATATCAAACTGCATCAGTATCTTTTTAAAAACAAAATAGCCCTCCACCAAGTGAAAGCACTTGAGTTCACCGAAGCGCTTCTGATAAAAGGTGAGATCACTAACCTATCAAAGCGTACCTTTCAAGAGTGTACTATTTATGCCGGAGCCCATAAAGTGAGTCATAACCGATACCTCGATCGGGTTTATCCCCTTTTCCCCTTTAAAAAAGGTTCTTTAAAACTTTCAGAACCCATAAGTCCGGGGAAATCGGCACCTTTTAAACTTTTTATTGAGCCGTTCCGATATACTAAAGATTACAATATCACAATAAAGGGGGAATGTCGATGAGCCCATTAACCATTTGGCATTATCTTTTGCTGGCTATTTTAGGATTGTTATTTATTATCGGATTCCTTATTTCAATGCGCACGAACTCCAAATTTTCTGTTTTTACGACGATTTCGCTCATTCTCCTCCTCATAGGTATTTTCATCTGGAAATCAATCAATGAAAATGTTTATCTCGTTGAAATATCTAATCTTGATGAAGAGCGGTATTATCAATCTGAACAAATTGTAATCAAAGGGACCGTTCGTAATATCGGCAACTTTCCGGTTGCCAATGTCGTCGCCACAATCAGATTGGCAAATTCTCGCGGTGGTGGTAGCAATAAAGAGTCTATTTTTACACAGCCCTCAGTTTTTGCAGAAATATACGAAGGGGATAACCCTGATTTTAAAAAGCAAAACGTTGTAGAAGAACACCTGATAGCTGAGTATTTAAATCCCGGAAAATCTAAAACGTTCACTATTATAATGGATTATCCCCCTCACTTTAAAAGGGCATCCTTCGACGTTACCGCTAAAGCTAACTAAAATAATCTCAATATTTTAGTCCAACCGCTTCCAACGCTTTATTAATCGAACGGATTTGTCTATTCTTATCTTTGCACCATAGCGGTGCAATCAAACTCTCATCATCAATACCGGCACTGATACGCTGTACACTTACCTGCGATGGTTTTAGTACAATCGCCTCTTTAAGAACCTCTATATACAATTCTTCGCTAATGGGCTCAAACTCCCCTCGCGTGTATTCATTCGCCAAAGCTGTCCGTTTAACGACATAGAGCGGATGGTATTTAACCGAATCAATCTTCAACGCATAGGCCTCTTTTGCCGTCTCCAGCATCATCTCTTTGCTCTCTCCCGGAAGACCGAAAATAAGATGACCACAGACATTCAATCCATATGATTTAGCTTTCATAATCGCCTCTTTGACATTGGCACTGTCGTGTCCCCGATTGATCCTCTCCAGTGTTTCATCGTAGATCGACTGGATACCGAATTCGATCCAAATCTCTGTTTTTTGTGAAAGTTCTGCAAGATACTCGAATGTTTCATCACGGATACAATCAGAGCGGGTTCCGATACTGAGACCAACCACATTTTCAAAAGAGAGCGCTTTTTCATAAAGGGCTTTGAGGGTTTCAAGGGGGGCATACGTATTGGTAAAGCTTTGAAAATAGACCATAAACTTCTCAGATTTATTTTCATTCTGTAACCGTTTAGAAAGAGAGGTAAATTGCCACTCTAACTGCTGGAGCTGTTTTTCCAAATGGGGGTTAGCGGTTGAGTGGAGATTGAGGTAAAACCCCTTAAGGGAACGGGCATGATCTAGACTGGGGCTAAAAGAGTCGTTTTCACAAAAGGTACATCCCCCCTTTGCGACCGTTCCGTCGATATTGGGACAGGTAAACCCGGAAATTGAGACGGGAACTTTAGAGATTTTTACCCCGAATTTGCGGTGCAGATATTGCCCGAACGTAAAAATCTGTTCCCGCATACAGCTCTCTTAGATAATATACTTGCCGGTAAAACAGGCAGTACAATAATTCTCTTCTTTCCCGTTTACACTCTCAAGCAATGCTTCATTGCTCAAATATCCCAACGAATCGGCTTCGATAAAGGCACAAATCTCTGCATTGGTCATATTCGAAGCAATCAATTTCTCTTTGTCGGGGGTATCGACTCCATAGTAGCACGGATCAGTCGTCGGAGGACTGGAGATGCGCATATGCACCTCTGCCGCCCCTGCAGCTTTGAGCATTCGGACGATTTGACGACTTGTGGTTCCGCGTACGATAGAGTCATCGACGACGATAAGGCGTTTCCCTTTGATGAGACGCTCAATCGGAGAGAGTTTCATTTTTACTTTCAAGTCACGCATCTCTTGCGTCGGCTCAATGAACGTACGTCCGATGTAGTGGTTTCGCATAATCGCCATCTCGAACGGAATCCCGCTCGCTTGCGAATAACCGATTGCCGCAGGGACACCGCCATCAGGGACAGGAACTACCATATCGGCTTCAATCGGCTGCTCGCGTGCGAGTGCTTTCCCCATCGCTTTACGCATCTCATAGACATTTTGGGTATAAATATTTGAATCAGGGCGGGCAAAATAGACGTATTCAAAAATACAGTGTTTCGGAGTCGGCTCGAACACTTTAATCGATTGAGGAGCTTTCCCTTTTTCAAATATAAGCAATTCACCCGGCTCAACGTCACGGATATACTCTGCACCGATCAGATCAAAGGCGCACGTCTCCGACGCAACGACATAACCATCACCGACCCGCCCGAGGCTTAAGGGACGAAAGCCATGAGGATCGCGCATCGCAAACATTTTAGAACGGCTGAGGAAAACAAGCGAATACGCCCCCTCAATCTTTTTCACCGCGTCGATAATACGATCAGTCAAATGGTGTTGATCGCTTTTTGCGATCAGATGGATCAGATTTTCGGTATCCATATAGGTTTGAAAAATCGCCCCTTTTTTGATCAGGGCGTCACGTACCTCTTTGGCATTGGTGAGATTGCCGTTATGAACGATCGACATCTCCCCCAAATCATAGCGAGCAAATACCGGTTGTGCATCGAGGATAGAATCATCCCCTGCCGTCGAATAACGAGTATGTCCGATCGCCATATGCCCTTTGAGGGTATTGAGTTTTTGGGGATCAAACACTTGCGTGACTAACCCCCGATCTTTAATCGTATAAAGCTTTTCCCCATCGCTGGTACTGATTCCGGCTGCTTCCTGACCCCGATGCTGAAGAGCATGGAGAGAAAAGTAAGCAAGTTTTGATGCCTCCGGATGGTCGAAAATACCGACTACTGCACATTTTTCATTTAAGCTACGCACTTTTGTTTCCTTATGCTAGTTCTAAACAGTCTTGGATACTGTAAAGACCGTTTG
>DATDUY010000156.1:0-4516 GCA_035290165.1 Sulfuricurvum sp.
CAAACCAGACGGCAGGAATATGTTTAAGCTCCCGCCGCTGTGCCTCACGGTAAGTTTCAGCCAAATCGTTCAGTGCAGGGGTGCATACGCGGGTACATCCGACATACCCGAAATAGACCAATACCACGTCTGCACTCTCCCCTTTTAAAAAAGGGAAATCAACACTTCTTCGATCTTCGCTTCTTCCGGCATGTTTAGCATCGGTCAGTGTAGGAAATGCCAAACCTAGGATGGTACCGAAAGCAGCAATGATCAAAAATATCCCAAAAAACGTCTTTATTCTCTGTTTCATCCAACACAACCATACGTTTTTGTAAATATAGCATTATTTCGGTCACATACCGGTCATATCATGGTTTTCTTGTGATTACACTCACCCGTTTTTCAATGTACGGAGGGCACTTTCCACATCATTCTGACGCATCAGTGATTCACCGACCAAAAACGCATCGACTCCCGCTTTATTTAAGTCTTCGAGTTGTCCATGCTCATAAATACCGCTCTCAGCCACGATGATTTTTCCGTTCGGGATGAGAGGGAGCAACTCGTAGCTGAGATTCATATTCATCTCAAACGTCTGGAGATTACGGTGGTTAATCCCGATAATGTCGGCACCTGCATAGATCGCTTTGGTGAGTTCGCCTTTATCGTGAATCTCAACGAGCGCTTCCATCCCCAAATGACGGGTATAGTTGAGAAGCTCTTTGAGTTCGTCTTTGCTCAGTGCCGCCGCGATGAGGAGGACAAAGTCGGCTCCGTAGACAAGGGCTTCTAGGAGTTGATATTTGGAGATAATGAAATCTTTACGCAGAAGCGGAATACTCGTATAGCGGCGGATCTCCGCGAGATAATCGAGATGTCCCTGAAAAAAGTGCGGCTCGGTCAGGATAGAAATAGCGTTTGCACCGCCGCGCTCATAGCTTTGCGCAATCGCAACGGGATCGAAATCTTCACGGATCACCCCGCGCGACGGAGAGGCTTTTTTCACTTCAGAAATGATCCGATACGGTTCCTCAGGCGTCGAAGTGAGATACGGGCGTACATCACGAGGAGCACGGGCATTAAACGCCAATGAGCGTCCGAGCCACTCCATACTGAACTTGGCTTCTCTCTCTACTAAATCCTCTTTGGTTTTTTTGATAATGTCGTCTAAAATCATTAATTTTTCTCCTTAGTTTTACATTTTTCAATCGCTTTGAGGTGATCTTTGACCTCTTGTTCATCACTCCCGATCATCGATTCGACCTGTTTAATCAGCCGCAATGCTTCGACACACTCATTTAATTTGTAATGGCCCCATGCCAGCGAGTCGATGTAATAGGGTGAATCGGGCTGTTTTTCCAAAGCCCGCCGTACATATCCCATCCCCTCAGTCACATTGAGGTCATGATCGATCATCAAATACCCCAAATAATTGAGATAAAGAGGCTCTTGTAAATCGGTGTTGGCTCTCTTTAACCCTTCAACAACGTCAGAGAGCAGCGAAGGGTCGTTACGATTTGCCGCCCCTTCGTATTTGAAGACCGAGCTTTGTGCCAAATACAAAGGGTTGTCTTCGCGCTCATAGAGCGTTTGCGCAAGTGCGGAAGCCTTGTCAAAGGATTTGACTCTGACGTAAAGATCGAGCAAAAGAGGGTCATTCATCTGCGATTTTTCAAGCAATGCCGTCATTTTAGGGATATTTTGCTGATACAAATAGATTTTAAGTGCCTCTTCTGCGACAGAAGGATCTTTAAAACTATCATACGTTTGCTCATAGATCTCTGCCGCATCTTCCAATGCACCCTTATCCGCATACAAACTTCCCAAACGTTTGCCGAGAATCTGAGAGTTACCGTGGGTTCCGATATGCTCTTTTAAAAATGCTATGGCTTCGGATTTTTCATCCAGCTGGGTATATTGGATCAATGCAATCCGCTCAGCCGTTGTTTCGTCATAGTTGAGTCCATACGATTTTTTGAGTGCCCCGACTGTTCCCGCATAATCCCCGAGTTTTAAGCGTGCTTCGGCATACAAAAGATAATCGGGCGATGTTTTACTTTTTTCACTATGAAGAAAAGCTTTTTGCGATGCTTCTGCAAATTTCCCCTCTTTTAACAACACAATAATCTCAAATCGGTTCAATATCTCATCTTCGGGATCTTTCGCGAGAGCTTCTGATATTATTTTTGAGAGCGATTTTATGTCGTTGGATTGTTCGAGCATCCTGAGTGACTGATACAGGTACTCTTTTTTTGAGGTCTGTTTATAGAGTTCGGCAAAGAAACCGGAGGCTTGATGGTATTTCTGGCGCATCTGTGCATCAAGTGCATAAAGAGAAAACGTATCTTCCAATACATTGCCATTGTGGAGGGTTTGAGGGGCGGCATTTGCCACAGATACGGCTAGAACAATGGCAATAAAAGATTTAATCATGGATAATCCCCGGACACTCCGCTTTAAGTTCATCGATACGGTGGCGAAAGTAATCCCAAAAAGGAAAGGTTCGACACTGCAATGGGCGGGCGGTGTAAATACTACACCCATTTAGTGAACGATCGAAAAATATACAATCATACGAACCCTTTACGATCTTCTCTTTGAGAGAATATCGAAACCCCTCTTTACGTAAATGGGTACGGCGGAACTCCCCCTCTTCCATCTCCAACAGCTTGGCAATCGCCGCAATCTCCGTAACAGAGACAAAAATATTGCCGCTCTCACCCGTACAACATTTTCCGCCGCACGAGGCACAGGCGGAAGGGTTAAACGCATAGCTGAAACCTTCCTGAGTCATAAAATCGGACATTTGATACTGTGCGCCTTTGCTTTCTCGTAAATTGCCGCTACTGCGGGGGTATACTCACCCTCTTCCTCCGTGATAAGCGGCGGTAAAACGGTAAGAGCCGATTTGCTGTTTCGTTTAACATGGATCAGCACCAGTATGCTGGGGCGATCTACCTTAGAATGGACGAATTGTACCTCAACGACTCTTAATCCTCTACTCTCAAAAGCACTGCACAATTGGGCAAATTGACGGGCATCGTAACAGATTGCCGCTTCGCCGGAAGATTTCAGAAGCTTTGAAATTTTGGTAACAAACGCCTCGATAGGGAGATGGACGTTGTAGCGGGCTTGATGGAGCATCGGATTTTCGGAGCGGGATGACCCCTCATGATAAAACGGAGGGTTAGAGACGATCCAGTCATAACTCCCATGACCGCCGAGTTCCAAAAAATCCCCCTCATGCAGCGTGTAGCCGATTCCGTTAATCTGTGCATTACGACGGGCAAATTCGGCATACAACGGCTGTTTCTCACTCCCTTCAAGACTCACTTCGGGAAAATCTCGCCCTACCAGCAATCCGACAATCCCGCACCCCGCACCGACATCGAGCATTTTTCCCTTCGGGGCAAAACGGGAGATAAAGCCGTAGAGCAATATCGAATCACTGTTGTAACAATAGCCTCCGTCGGGTTGATAAAGGAGCATTCAGATACCTTTTTGTGTAATGTGTAAATTTTGCCGTTTTTTTAACATAGCTTTAGACCTATGGGCAAATTTATCGTTTTTTTACCCATAGGTTTGATGCTATGCGTAAATTTTGCTATTTTTTCGACACGTTTTTAGAATATGTCGAAATTTTTCACTTTTTTCGACATATATTTTCAATATGTCGATTTATATCTCTTTTTTCAATATATTTCTCCCGTTCGTGGTGAGCTTGTCGAACCATGGACTACCCACCCTTCGACAGGCTCAGGGCGAACGGAACCATAGTAAAAAGTATCATACATCATGATGATTTTTATCTTTTTTTGAAAGGGTAAAGTTTTTGGGATAAATTCATTCATTCTTATCTACTTATACTAAGAAAGTTTGGTTTTAAAAATTTCTATAGCTTCCAAAAGCTTCTCTTTTATCTCACCCTCTTTTCTATTTGCCCATCTGACTAATTCATCAAATCTCCAATTCCCTAAATTTTGTTCTTTATACTCATCTAACCATTTATCTAGCTCAACCTCTTTATTTTGATTAATTAATGACAATATTTTCAACATTTCATATTGAATAAATACATTTTTATTTTTTTCGAAGAATAATATACACTTTTTCTCTAATTCATCAGATAGAGGCTTATCTTGAATAATTTGAATTTCAAATAAATTTATATAAGCCGCATCATTCTTTGGATTTAGCTCTATTACTTTTTGATAGACTTCTATCGCTTTATCACATTCTTCTTTTATATAATAAATATTTCCTATATTTATAATAGCTTTATCATTTTTTGGATTTAGCTCTATCGCTTTTTGATGAGCTTCGATCGCTTTATCATACTCTTCTTTATTTTTATAAATGACTCCAATATTATTATAAGCCTTATCATTCTTTGGATTTAGCTCTATTGCTCTTTGATAAACTTCTATTGCTTTATCATATTCATCTTCCTTTCCATATACAATTCCCAAATTATAATAAGCATCACTATATTTTGGATTTAGCTTTATTGCTTTTTGATAAGATTGTATTGCTT
>DATDUY010000157.1:0-2319 GCA_035290165.1 Sulfuricurvum sp.
GCCACGCTTATTTCCCTTTGGCTTGGGAAATAGAGTGGATATAGTCGTAATTGACCCGAATCGCTTTTTTATCGGGTAATGCACCCAGAAGCTTTTGGATAGACGCGCTGAAATCTTCGAAGAGATAGTTTGCCATTGACCCCGGAATCGGGTTTACCTCATTGAGGTACACTTCTCCCTCAATCTCAAAGAAATCACAACGGATCAATGCCCCTTCAAATAACGGCAAGTAAATTTTGGTGAACGATTCACGTAACTGAGCTACCAACGCATCACTTACGGCGGCGTGTTCAACATTTCCTGATCGGGAAAAGTCGAGGTATTTTTTCTCAAAATCGAGGAATTCTGCTTTTTGCGGCTCTTCCACAATCGAGTAGGTCATTTCACCGCGTGCGGAGAATCCTGCGAGATTGTACTCTTTGACCCCTGCAATAAACGGCTCGATCAAAAGGACGTTATCAAATTCAAACGCGACATCGAGGGCGTAATCAAGCTCTGATGCCTCACGTACGATACTCACCCCGATGGAACTTCCCAAACGGGCAGGTTTTACGATAAACGGATAGGCGGTGGCTATAACTCTCTTATCTTCTTTACGCAAAATCTCATACGGAAGCGTTTTAACGCCGAGTGACGCGGCAAGCCATTTGGTGTAATGTTTGTCGAAACTGAGCATCGATGCCTCTTTGCGTGGACCGATAAAAGGGATATGGAAAAAATCCATAAGCGATGCAATGGAACCGTCTTCACCGTCTCCGCCGTGGATCAGGTTGAGGATAGGCATATCGTGTTTTTTTGAGCCGAAAAGCCCCCGTTGCTCGAATCCGCCGTTAGTGAGAAATATTTGAGGCATTTTACGGTGTTCACCGCGTGAAAAAGTGACCGCTTTCATCTTTGCGCCGTCTACAGAATAAAATTTATGATCTTGGTCACAAAAAATGAAACTGAGTTCAAAGCGACTAAGCTTTTCTTTGACCGTTATAGCACTTACAATGCTGATTTCATGTTCATAACTGGCTCCGCCGAATAAAATGGCTAATTTCAATGAGTATCCTTTTAAAGTTTTTGTAGTTGTTTTAACGCTTCTTTGACCAGCGTCGGTGTGTCCGTTGCGCTAGACTGGCTTAGTGCCCTGGCAATCTGTTCTTTTTTGAATCCGAGTGTCTCTAACGCCATCATAGCTTCCGTTGTAGCCGAATTCACCGATGGAGACGTGTTGAGAAGAATCGCATCAAATCCTGCCAATTCAACC
The DNA here is from genome assembly GCA_035290165.1 of Sulfuricurvum sp. Taxonomy (GTDB): domain Bacteria; phylum Campylobacterota; class Campylobacteria; order Campylobacterales; family Sulfurimonadaceae; genus Sulfuricurvum. The sequence goes on from DATDUY010000157.1 coordinate 1,253, forward strand.
ATAATCCGTGCCGCACTTTTAGGTCCGATCCCCGGAACTTTTTTCAATGCATTCACATCTTTAGATGAAATAATACCCGCAAACTGCTCCGGCGTAAAGGTGCTGCAGATTGCTAACGCTGCTTTTGGTCCGATTCCGTTGATTTTTAGCATCCCCTCAAAGAGAACTTTTTCACTTTTTTGGGCAAAACCGTAGAGTTGCTGGGCATCTTCACGGATCACATGGTGGATATGCAAGCGTGCTTTTTCCGAACCGATCGTACTGTACGTATGCAAGGAGATAAATACCTCATAAATAACACTGTTAACATTCAAATGAACCGATGTCGGCTCTTTGTGCTCAATAATACCTTCTAATCCAATAATCATTGCGACATAACCTTAATTGAAAATGCACCGTCTTCATCTTGATGCAAGCCTAATACTCTCTCTTCCGAGTTATCGGATGGGATATAAAAGACATCGACTTGGGGATCGATCAGTTTAAAAATAATCTCATTGTGATTATGCCAGCGGTCATGGTTGATAATACGTGCTTCATAAATCCCCGCTTGAAGCGCCGTATGTTTTTCAGCCAGCCACGCATACTGATCTTCTTTGCTTTTGAGTTCGTTTCGGAGAGACTCAAGCTTCTCTCGAAAGAGTTGATATTGTTGATATTTTTGGACAAATGCAATCGGCATTTTAATACCGTTTGCTTTATAATGGGTAAGTTTTCGTTTTAAATCTTCCATAGCCGGAGTATTTTCCAGCCAAGTTTGCTCATACCCCTCTAATTCTTTTTTGATATCGCGCATCGAGTTTTTCACTTGAGCCATCTGGTCGGAACGTTCATGGAGATTTTCATCCGATTCATTGATCATAGGATCAATAATGAATTGATTCTCTCCCCCTTGAATTTTTCGGATCTCTATCCGGTGAGAAGCCGCCATTTTGACGTGGGAACCCAGCACTTCAATGATAATCTCACGGGCACGGATTTTTCCCCCCGTTGCCTGAGTAATCGTCACTTTATCGGCTTCGACGCTGCCGTGTTCGAGGCGGGTAATATGAACATCTTTACCGTAT
>DATDUY010000158.1:0-4004 GCA_035290165.1 Sulfuricurvum sp.
TATTTTGGAAAGTTATTGCTCATTACTGAAAAGCTGGAAAAAACGGAGCATATTCAAACTCTTATCGAACATTTAGCGCCTAAGATCCATCTTACAACGGATCAACTGTACCGAATTTATTCTAAAGCGTACAGCTATACTATTGAAATTCACCCGTCTTAGCATAATATTCAAACTAAAATGTTACAATCAAGATATATAAATTATTAGGATACAAAATGGGTGATACCAAAGTTTATGAAAAAATCTTTTCAATTCATGATCAAACTATTGGTACACTTAGATCGTTGAAACTTCTCCCTTTTCCTGAAAATTATAAAAAATATTTTGATGAAATTTTTAATTTACAAGCAGATTCTTCCCTAATAAAAGCACAAGAAAAAGATATATCAACCAAGGTAACACACGAAGATTTGAGCCGCTACCTCGATATCGCCCATAAATCGATTGCCTCTTTCGTCGAAACGCATAACGATATTTCCCACGTTGCCGAGATGCAAGAGCGTTACATTAATAAAGTGGCGGAAGATGGAATCGTTCGATGCGCTAATTTTGTCGACGGACTGAGCGAACTTGGTAAAAATATGTCACTTGAACTCAAAAAATCTCAGCAAAAAATTGATGATCTAACGGCCCAATTAGAAGAAACCGTTTTACAGCTCACTACTGATCCGCTTACCCGTGTAACCAATCGCAAAGGACTGATCGATGATTTGAACAGTGCAATCGAAGCCGGTGTCAATAAATCGCTGCCGATCGTATTACTGATGATTGATGCCGATAATTTCAAACGTATTAATGATGAGCATGGCCATTTAGCGGGAGATAAAGTACTCTATTTCTTCGCACAAAGTATAAAATCTGTTATTCGAGGCGGAGATAAAGTCTATCGATACGGTGGAGAAGAGTTTACGGTCGTATTGAGCCGATGTGACAGGGAACAAGCTTTTGATGTCGCCGATAAAATTCGCTCAAAAATCGAACAAACCCATCTTATATACTCAGGAAAAACAATTAAAATGACGGTCAGTGTCGGTGCTACCTTGCACCATGCCGGCGATACGTATGATGATTTTGTCGGTCGGGCTGACAATGCGTTGTATCGTGCTAAAAAAGAGGGTAAAAACCGAACTATTTTATTTGATTAATAACAATCCCAACTTAGTACCATACTCATTATTCTTTCTCTAATAGCAAACTTAAATTCTAGGATATTTGTGAATTTCTTACCTCTTGTCGTTTCCTTTTCGCTTATTCCCCTAACCCTTCTAGCATCTGATCTACCACTGCTTACCTCTTTAACGGAGGATATGACGTATGCAGAGCAACAGGCGACCCAAACCAACCGTAACATCGATTACCAACCCTTTATTTTATCGGTATGGAATCATAAAGATCTTGTCTCTTTTGGAGCGCACACTCTGAAAGATTCGCTCATGCTTATTCCCGGAATCGACATGATGGGAGATACAACCAATAATCGGACAACCGTTATACGCGGTTCGAATCCACTTGCTTTCGGTCAAACCAAATTGGCTATTGACGGAGTCGTCGTCAATGACCGCAGCTTTGACAGCTATAGCGCTTATTTGGATTTTCCGATTGAGCTTATTGAGAGAATCGAGGTCGTACGTGGCTCAGGAAGTTTTATCGAAGGGGTAAACGGGTATTCAGGCTCCATCAATGTCATCACCTACGCAAAAGATGAAGGTGAACCGCGTAATGGCGTTATTTTCGGAAGTATCGGAAGCGACTCATCAGAACAAGCGGGGTTTTGGTATACCCATCGTGCATCAAATTGGAAACTTTCCACGGATCTTTTTTACCAAAATAATGATGTGACCTCTCCTATTAATGTCACCGATAAATACGGAAACACAGGATTAGCGTCACTTAAGAGCCGCCAAGTGGGATTTGGGCTCTCCTATATGTACGGAGATTTCTCTCTTAAAGGGCGATTCAACCAATTTACGACCGGAAGTGCCTTTGGTAATTTGAATGCATTGCCCAATATCGATGGAACGCAATCATTCCCTTCTTGGTATATTGAAAGCGCTTATACCCATAAAATGACCGATACTTTAGCTCTGAATGTCAAAGCGGGAATAATGGAGGATGGATGGGAAGAGGAGTCGCGATTGCTCCCTCCGGGAACGTACGGTCTTATTACCTTTCCCACCGGATATTGGGCATATTTAGATTTTAATACACGTCTGCTCTATGCCACTATTTCAACCGTCTATACCGGGATCAAAAATCATAAAATAACTATCGGTTACAGTGCAAAATATGAAGATGTTATTGATATGTCAACCGTAACTACCAATAAAACAGGCGGTTCAACACTGGTCGATTATACTCTCATTGCCCCTTTTATTGATGTCGGTTCTGCATATCGCCATACGGATGATATCTATCTCAATGATACACTGGATATAAATGATCAATTAGCTTTTTCTCTTTATTTGGGGGGGACCAAAGCTTCCCATATAGAGTTTCAACCTTATGCCAGAGGAGCGCTAGTTTATCAACCCCATCGCCAACATATCCTAAAACTTATGGTAGGAAATAATTTTAGACTTCCCTCATTTAGAGAGATGTATACTCAAAATCATCCTGCAAAAATCGGAAATCCCCAGTTAGAACCTGAGCATGTGATGTCATATGAAACGCAATACCTCTATAAACCTACTATTGCGTCTACGTTTGGTATTAATCTGTTTTATCTTCAGAACAAAGACCAAATCGCCCCCGATACTACTACTAAAATCTATCAAAATATCGGTAAGCGAAATATTTTAGGATTGGAAACGGAATTTCGCGGAAGTATCGGAGAAAACGATCTTTTGGCACTCTCTTATAGCTATATTCAGGGGGAAACATTCAAAGGCTCTGAAACAACCGACTATCTCCCCTATGCATCGTCCCATATGTTAAAGGGGGCATTTTCGTATGCGCTTACCCCTGAAATCAATGCGGGAGTTGTCGGACGTTACAGCAGCGAAAAAAAAAGACGCCCTAATGATTCACGCAAAAAAGCGATGGAGTCATTTGCGGCACTTGATTTGATTTTGGGTTGGGAGGATTTTAGCGGATTTTATCTCCAAGGTGCCCTTAAAAATGTTACGAACGCCATTTACCGATATCCTTCTACCCCATCTACCTATCCGGATGATTACCCGATAGAGGGTCGAACTTTTTGGATAAGAAGCGGTTGGAAATTTTGATGCGAATTCTGTTTCTTTTATTGATCAGTTTTTTTATCGCAGCAGCCGATCCATCATTTTTAGTGAACACCCATATTCGGATGCTCCCGAAAATCATGGCACTGGATACACAGTTAGCGGTTAAAGCACCTTCATCTAAAATAATCATGGCAATTGTATACGATTCGAATCGAAAAGCTACTGCCCAAGTGATTGCGGATGAAATCAATAGAGTCCATAATAAAAAAGTCTCAAATATCTCTTTTACTGCTGTCCCATTTTCGGTAGATGAACTGATGCTGAATAAAGAGATCGCATTTGTGTATGTCATTCAACAATGTACTTCTCAGTCAGTCAAAAAAGTGGCTGTTTGGGGAATAGCCAACACGATTCCAACTTTTTCCTATGATGTAAATGACCTAGAATTTGGTATACTTGGCTCCATTGCAATAGAGCGTTCTACCATTGTTTATATCAATAAAAACACCCTCAAAGAGGGTAAATTTCGTTTTAACGATACTTTATTACAGATTGCGAGACTTGTCGAATGAACCGTTTTAAAAATGCCCGCCTTTCCACTAAACTTTTTACGGCACTTACCCTTGTAACTTTCATTATTTTTACGACTATCACCTTAGTCACTTTCTTTATTGTTCGAGATTTAACCATGAATTCCCAAAAAGAGAAAGCCTCTTTACTTATTGATACGGTTAATCCTGCGGTATCTATCGCTTTATTTTTAGGTATACACGACTTGGGAGATAAGCTCTCTACTATTACGCAACGCAATGAAGTCAT
>DATDUY010000159.1:0-3154 GCA_035290165.1 Sulfuricurvum sp.
ACTTCGGGAGGAAGTTCGAGAAAACTCTCATCAAAACTTCCGAGCAGAGGTGTCGGGTGTTCCGTGATGGCGACAACTTCGTCGAGCAAATCTTCGTCCACTTCGATAGTAATACAATGTTCTTTTTCGAGTTTTGCAAAATTTGCCAAGATCGATTCGCGGCGACTTTCAGGGTAAAGATCGACGGAGCCCTCTTTGAGTAGATCAAAATAGTGATGGATGGAGTTTACTTTTTTGGCTTCAAAATGGCTGATACGGTGGACGTAGGTTTCAGAACTTGAGCGGACACCGAAGAGTTCCATATCGACCAACTCTTCACCCAGTGTGACGTTCAACCAACGGATCGGGCGGATAAAGCTCTCGTGGCTACTTCCCCAGCGCATCGATTTACCGAAATTGAGGCTTTTGATCCATTGGTCGATCATTTCGCCCAAAATCTCAGAGCTAACGCGTCCCGCAATAGTTTTAGAGAAATAAAGAACCTCTTTACCCCCCTTTTGCGCACGGGAGAGTTGATCGAACTCTACACCGCATTTTTTTGCAAATCCTAGAGCCGCCGGAGTAGGAACTCCCTCTTTAATCGCCATTTCGACAGGTGCTCCGAAGAACTCTTCGATACGGTCATCTTGGCGTGTTCTGAATTCACGGTGCCACAGTACCAAACGGCGCGGTGTGTAATAGAACTCAAACTCACCCAAAAGGGCATTTTTTTCGAGTACCGCTGCCCATTTTTTCTCTATTTCTGCAAGCTCTTTGAGCAGTGGGACTGCCGGAAGTTCTTCGACACCGATTTCAATCAAAAGAGGTTTTAACATATATTTATCCATCAATCATTTTTAAAGCCCGATTTTACCCCTTTGATGGTTAAAAAATGCTGTTGGACTATCATTGCTTTGGAAAAAATTAATTCAGAGATAAAGTATCTTATTTAGGTGTGATTAAAAGTTTTGAGTTGTACAATGTCCGCATTAATTACATTCAATAAGGAACCAAAATGCCAACCATCAATCGTTATGTAGATATTAGTACAGTAGATCGTGAAGCGAAAAAAGATTATATCGATCGTCATTCTCCGTTTATCCACTGTGCTGCAAACGCTAAAAAAGGGGAAAAATTTGCTGTTACCGTTAAAATGGGGAATGAATATTCTCATCCGGATGATTTCGATCACTTTATCGCTAACATCGCACTTTACAACGGTGAGACTTTACTCGCTCGCGCTGATTTTGTTCCCGGAACACTTGGAAATGAAAAAAACCATGCCGAAGTAACCTTTAACATCGTACCTACAGGTAAAAAATTGACTCTAGTTGCACATGGTTACTGTACCAAACACGGTGTTTGGGAATCAACTCCGGTAGAAGTTGAAGTCGAAGAAGCATCATCTTGCTGTGGTGGCGGACACTGTTCGTAAATTTTTAAAGCCCTGTTTTGGGCTTTAGCTCTCTCATTACTTCTATTACATTTACACTCTCTCGATTTTCATACTATTATAATAACAACTAATTTAAGGTATCATTGACAAATTATTTCAAAAATAAGTGTAAATATGGGTTGTGATATTTTAAATCGCGTTTATGTTCTTGTCAAAAAAACGTATTATACGTATGAACGGTTCGGCGTTGATGCTACATTTGCCCTGCTCTACCATGACAAGCCGTTATCCGTTTTGGAATTATCGCAGTATGTTCGAATCTCCGATCAGTTAATGCAGCTCGATGAACATCACTATTTTATTATTTTTGCATTCACTTCAGAAGAAAATTCATATAAAGCATCCCAAAATATCATTTATAAATTAGACAGTTATTTTAATGACCATTCTGTCTGCATCGCCATGGATTCTTTAGACCCGATTAAATCGCCTCAAAATGTTTTAAACCGTCTAAAACAGATTATGAGTGAAATTCATAGAGATGTCCATATTCGTATTGAAACGGAAGATATACTTCACCGGTAACTCCCCCTTTTTATCTCCTTTTAACCCCTTCTTCTTTATACTCTTTTAAATTCATAGAAGTGAAACACGTGGACTCTTTTCAAAATCTTGCTTTGCTCGAAAATCTATACCGTTTAAAATCCTTGGGATATACCTATGTCGATCCCATTACTCCGAATATTCAAACCTCTTTAAACTCATTGCCTGACACCCTCAGTGTGTTGGGGGAAAGTATTTCACAATGTTATTTGTGCGATCTCAGCAAATCCCGCTCTCAGAGTATGGTCGGTTACGGTGATTCACGTGCACAATTAATGTTTATCGATGGATATGTTTCTGCCGCTGAGGATGAAGAAGGGGAATATTATGTCGGTAGATCGGGTGCTATGTTGCGTGATATGATTGAGAAAGTACTTCATATCAAAACGGAAGAAGTTTATTTTACCCATGCCGTCAAATGTAAGCCTTTTGGCTTTCAAAATCCTTCTCCCAGTGAGTGCAACAGTTGTGCACCGTTTCTGTCCAAACAAATTGAGTTAATAAAACCGCGTATCATTGTGACACTTGGACCGGATGCGTATCAAATTCTTAGCGGTGATAATGGGGATTTTGAACGTGTACGCGGTGAAATCATCTCCTTCGGAGATGCCCTTTTGATTCCTATGTACCATCCCCTCTATCTCGTTCGAAATCCTTCACTTAAAAAAGAGACAATGCGTGATCTGCAAACCATCAAAGGGCAGTTATCATGAATTTAGTGCGAGCAGCTTTTGTCCTCTCTTTGCTGTTCCTTTTTGCAGAGGGGAGAACGCTCGTTATTCAAAAGTCATCTGATACTGAAAATACACCGCAAATATTAATTGAATCAGATGAACAAAGAAAAATTGCTATTGTCTCTTCCCCTAAAGTTATCGGTAAATATTCACAAACACTTTATAATGTATCATTGGCAACGCTAATGAGTCTAAGAAATAGTAACTTTATCATCAAGCGCTACGATATGGCGGATGAATCGTCTGCTTCATTCAACGAGGTATTAGAAAAAGTACGTCACGATGATATGGATGCGATACTCGCCCCCCTTACCGCAGTCGGTGCCAAAAATTTGACCGGTATGGACATTCAGCTTCCTGTTTTTATCCCTACTGTGCACAAGCGCGACCTCCCCTCAGCCGGAGAAAACTTTATCTTCGGCGGAATCGATTATGTAGCTCA
>DATDUY010000160.1:0-4158 GCA_035290165.1 Sulfuricurvum sp.
CGTCTCTCATGAGCACTTCCCCCCTCAGAGATACGCAGACGGGTCGGAGTGCAATAGGTGAGGGTGATTTGCGGAAACCACCGTTTTGGGTGTTCCGTATGCATCCGTGAGAGGGTACTGAACGTCGCCCCCTCGATAATCACGGGATGGATTGTCGCTTCGGTTTTCACGGTGACAAACGCCGACCCCTCATAAATCTTCATCAAACTTCCCGTTGTCGTGATCCGCCCCTCAGGAAAAATGACGACAACTCTACCGCTCTCGACAAGACGGATAATCTGTTTGATCGCCATCGGGTTGGCGGGATCGACGACCAGATATTCCCCCAAAGAGAGGAATAGCCGAACGAGAGGACGTTTGGCAATCTCGGTATTGACGACAAATATCGGTGAAATCGGTAAAAATAGCCCCAAGATCAACCCGTCCAAAAAGGACTGATGGTTGGCGATGATAACGGTATGATTCTCTTCGCGCTGAAACTCTCCGACCACCTTGACCCGAAATAAAAAGCGGATGATCACATATAAAATTGCTTTAATCATTGATTATTCCCTTGATAATGGAAAGTTCCTGCATTTTACTCAAAATGTTCTGAAGCTTCTAAGCGTTCCCTGATAGCGTCTTTGTTATAATCACGAAAATTTTATAAAGTGAACCCATGAAATTTATAGAAACACGCGGAAATGACGGAATTCATCCAGAGCAGGTTACCTTTTCAGAGGCGATTTTAAGTCCTATTGCATCATTTGGCGGTTTATATGTTCCTACTGAACTTCCAAATTTGGGAGAAGCGTTTCTTACGAAGCATTTGGGTTCTTCGTATAAAGAGTTAGCGAAAGATTTGCTCACAACCCTAGCCATCGATATTGACGGATCGGTGATCGATGAAGCGTTATCTCTCTATGACAAATTCGATGATCCTTCCAATCCCGTTCCGGTGGTGAAAGTTCGTGATGATTTGTATGTAAGTGAACTCTATCACGGACCGACCCGCGCGTTTAAAGATATGGCACTGCAACCGTTCGGCGTCGTTCTTAGCTCTATTGCTCAAAAGAGGGGCGAAGAGTATCTGATTTTGGCGGCAACGAGCGGTGATACGGGACCTGCTGCGTTAGAGACGTTTAAAAATAGAGCGAATGTCCGTGTCGCGTGTCTTTACCCTGATGGGGGAACTTCGGACGTTCAGCGTCTTCAAATGGTGACCGAAGATGCCCAAAATCTCAAAGTGATCGGGATCAAAGGGGATTTTGACGATGCTCAAAGTGCATTAAAAAAGCTTTTGGGTTCTCAAAGCTTTAAAGATGCTCTAAAAGCGAAAAATATCTCCCTCTCTGCCGCCAACTCGGTTAATTTCGGACGAATTATTTTTCAAATTATCTACCATATCCACAGCTACCTTGAGTTGGTTCGCCAAAATATTATCACAATGGGCGAAAAAATTTATCTCGATGTCCCAAGCGGGAATTTCGGAAATGCTCTTGGGGGATACTACGCCTATAAAATGGGACTTCCGGTTGAGAAGATCATTATCGCCTCCAATGAGAACAATGTTCTTACCCGTTTGATTAATACGGGGCGCTATGATTTGCGCGGTGAACATGTCGTCGCTACAACCTCTCCGGCTATGGATATCCTTATCTCCAGCAATGTCGAGCGTATCTTATTTGATCTCTTTGGCCATGAACGTACCAAAGAGCTGATGGCGGGACTCGAAGCGGAGCGTTTTTATGCATTGAATGACGATGAAACGATGAAGCTTCAAAATCTTTTTGCAGCGGATTATTGTAACGGAGCAGAGGGGAAAGGGTATATCAAAGAGGCGTATGATCATGGCTATTTGATGGATCCCCATACGGCAACGTGTTTTAAAGCATATGATTGCTGTGCAACAAAACCTCTAAAAACGATTGTCTATTCAACGGCAGAGTGGACGAAGTTCTCTCCGACGATTGCGAATGCCCTAACGGGTGAGAAAGACGCCAATGATATTGATGCGCTTGAATCGATCTCAAAAACGGCTAAAACGCCGATTCCTCCGATGATAAAAGGGTTGTTCTCTAAACCGATTACACAAGCTACCGTCATCGATAAAGAGAACATTGAAAAAGAGATTTTAAACTTCCTGAACTAAATATTTTTAGCTTTTAGCTTCCCTTGGTGGAGTGCCGTCTCCATCAACTTAATCTCTTCATCGCCCCAAATCAAAATTTTCTTCGATATGCTCAAATCAGGCTGTTTCGCTGAAGCGTACTGAACTCCCGATAAAATATGTTTGATACAATTGATACGGGCTTTTTTCTTGTTATCGGAACGGATAATGACCCAAGGAGATGTTCCGGTATGAGAGGCTCGGAGCATAGAATATTTCATCTCCGTATACTTGTCCCATAAATCTTGCGACTTAGCATCTACGGGTGAGAGTTTAAACTGCTTGAGGGGATCGGTTTTACGCTCTTTAAATCGTTTGGCTTGCTCCTCTTTGGAGACAGAAAAGTAAAATTTGAAGAGAATTATCCCTGAATTGACGAGCATATGCTCAAATTCACCCACTTGAGATAAAAACTCCTGATGCTCCTGCGGTGAACAAAACCCCATAACCGGCTCAACTCCGCCGCGATTGTACCAGCTTCGATCGAAAAGGACGATTTCGCCTGCACTGGGGAGATGTCCCGTATAACGTTGAAAATACCACTGTGTTTTCTCCACGTCAGATGGCTTGTCGAGTGCGACGACACGCGCACCTCGGGGGTTGAGGTGTTCGGTAATTCTCTTTATCGTTCCCCCTTTGCCGGCGGCATCACGCCCTTCAAAAATCATCAGGATTTTGAGCCCTTTGTCTTTGACATAATTTTGAAGTTTGAGAAGTTCAATTTGGAGTTCTTTGAGTTCCTCTTCGTATTCTAAAACCGATTTTTTAACCCAGACGGGAAGTCTCTCTTCCGCCCCCCCCTTGTCTCGGCGTTCTTTAGCATTCTCTTCTTTTGATTTTCGTCTATCATCGTGAATGACGTCTTCAATTTTTTGAGCTTCTATAATTTCGGTTTTTGCCATGGCACTTGATGCACCCATAAATAGCTCCTAGTTTTTTTGATTATAACGTTGATGAGATTAAATCATCAAGTTTTGCTGCCTCTTTTGTGGAGGCAAAGCAAGAGTTTTCGCCGCAAATCGTCAATTCATCGAGCGACTCATCATTTTTTAGAAGAACAAACGGGCAAGTGAACGCAGTGGTGATCTGATTTAAAGCTTCGGATTTACCCTTGATGAGACGTTGTTCGCTAAGATGGCGAATCACTTCTGCGGTAAGGGTAGGATAGTAAATCGGTGTTTTCATCAATTTCAGGGAGACATATTCGAGACTTTTGAACCCGAATCGGCGATATTTCGGATCGACCATTAGTCCAAGGCTAAAGAGTACATTTACGATAACTCCTACGCTACTGGGATAGGTACCGTCGTCCAGTTCGGCAACAGTGGTAAAAGCCCCGCGACTGAAATACCATTTCCCCTCTTCGTAAAAAAGTTCCAGCGCTTTGTTGGCAAAACGTTGTGCATTAATCAGATAACTCTCATCCAACGTCGATTGATACCCTTCGAGGTAGGCATGGCACACATAGGCGTAATCTTCTAAAAACGCATCGATTTTGGGTGCTTTGTGAATAAGAGTAGAGTGTTTAAGCTGCTCATTCAAAAACATTGTCGCTTGGAGTTTTTCGAGGGAGCGGATTGCTTGCGCTTTGTACGTATTATCCGATTTTCCCAAAACAAATAACGCTTGGATCATCATCGCATTCCACGCCGTGATCACTTTACGGTCAATAAAGGGGTAAATGCGGGTTTGACGAAGTGTGCGCAATTCTCTGAGGAAAGGTTCGAACCACTCAGGGTGCTCATGAGAGGAGAGGCGTATGATGCAATGCCCCTCAAAATTTCCCTCCGGTGTTGCACCGATCAGACGTGCCGTTTCAAGGGGCTTGGCAACAGAGCATTTCTCCAGTGCCGTTATGATTTCGTTATAGCTATAGACGAAGTATTTCCCCTCTTCCCCCTCACTGTCTGCATCGCTGGCACTGTAAAAGAGGTCGTCTTCCATCATAAAATTCATCATAAAATCGGCACATTCACGGGCAATACGAAGATAATACTCATTGTTGTAGA
>DATDUY010000161.1:0-3619 GCA_035290165.1 Sulfuricurvum sp.
ATTTTATAGGTTGCTACAACTTTTTCGACTTTTACTCCGGCTTCCGCTTCAGGAGAGACTCCGGCACATCCGCAAAATCCGAGAACGAGTGCGCTCATAATGAGTGTATAGATTTTTTTCACAAATCCGTTTGTACGGCGTTCCAAAGTAACAAACGCTACATAGCGATCCGCTGAAAGTTTAACGACCGCTGTCGTCCCTTTTGCTTTTTGTACTTTGGCTACAAGATCAGCTGTTGACCCCTCACCCACAACACTCATATCTTCATAGTACGGCATACCGACCATAAAATGGTATCCTGCTAATCCGGCAAATTCCCATTTATCGGTAGAATCTTTTAAAGGGCCAAATGCTTTTTCAAGTGATCCCAATACCGCTGAAGCGGTTGTATGGTTGTACTCTTTTTGCATAAATGCTTTTCCGAAATAGACCGGATTGGCAATACTGATTTGCTTACGCTCATCATCAACTAAAATTCGTCCTACGGCTGCAAGACCGCGAGTCGCTTTATTAGCCGTTGCTTTCATCGCTGCATTGGTATAGAGTACGGTTGTTCCCGCATCTGTTTTGTAAGTACCGACAACATCAAACCCTGCAGATGAGAGTTTTGATTTTGTACTATCAACATCAGTGTAGGCTCCGATTTTGTAAGTTGCGACAACTTTTTCGATTTTTACTCCGGCTTCCGCTTCAGGAGAAACTCCGGCACATCCGCAAAATCCGAGCATAAGTGCGCTCATAATGAGTGTATAGATTTTTTTCATTTCTCTTGTGCTCCCAGTTCTGTCATGATTTTAATGATCTCTTTATCCAAAGCAACGATAGAATCGTTCATTTTTTGATCTTTTATTCCCATAACCGCTGTCCACGTTGCAAGACGAGGCATACCGATCATTACTTTATTCGATCCTTTTTCAACGTACATATACATTGAACACGGAGCTAGTGCACCTGCATCCGGGCGTCCTTGGTTAAAAATCCCCTCAGAGAATTTGAAATGGCAAAGAGAATAGACCCAATACGCATCAAAACGACCGAACTCGATGTTTGCATCAGCCATAGAACCTTTGATATCTTTATATCCGGCAATGATATATTTGTTCTCTTCAAATTTTTCTTCAAATTTCCCTTGGAAATCAGCGATAAAGCCGTCCAAGCTGGCACCGCGTTCAAACGGAAGTTCAAATGTCATCATCGGCTTCGCAGGAAGAGCACTGTATTCTACGATTTGAACTTTTTTACCGATCTCTTTTTCGATCATCGCATCGAGTTCAGGGAATGTTGCGATAAATTGTGCACGTACACTAGGATCTTTTACCCCTGTGATATCGAGCATCGTTTCAGGAGTGATGTGCCCTACATAGGTTTTATCTTCAGATTGTTTTTTCCATACATGGAGATTAAACGGACTGAATCCGCCCAAGCTTGGTTCTTTCATTAAAAGTGGACCAACTACCGTATCTTTAGTGACCGAAAAAAAGCCGAGATTATCGAGATTTGTCCCGCCGTACTTTGTTTTATACGCATCGTTGATACGCTCATGCGGATCGGACAATACAAATCCGATAGTGCTGATCTTATTATTGACCATATCCATATACGCTTTTTCTTTATCACCGTCGCCGATATAAAACTTTGCACCCTGCGCTCCGAATGCTACCGTAGCAGCCAGTGAAAGCGCTGCTGCGCCCATTAATAGTCTATTAAACATATGATTCTCCTCTTAGTAATCGCATTTGAGCCGTAATGTGCCCTTTTTTTTAAAGGGGTATTCTATCACAAAGCCATCAAATAAACGATAATAACAGCCCAACTATTTTGATCTCTTATTATGGCTTGTAAAGGTGAATGGATTGTGAATCTCTCCCGAGGGGAGAGAAAAAGGCAACTTCTTAGAAGTTGAAGTTAAGTTGAAAACTTACAGCATCTTGGCTGTGTTTAGTTGAGACAGCATTATTAGCTGTCATACCAGTTGCCGCGAAGGTTTCGGTATTTTCATCAGCATATACATACGCTAAATCAAGTGATGTCATTTTTGTAAATGCATAACTTCCACCTAGAGTGTAATGCTTTTCAACGATGCCAGGAAATCCAAGCAAGTTAAATAAATTCTTTTGTGCTGCATCAGTCCCTACTTGTTCTGTAATTGGACTTTTTGCATAATTATAACCGGCGCGTAGTGCCCAATTGTCCTGTGCATATTGGTAACCGACGATATACACATTCTGATCTTCCCAACCAAAATCTTTGTACCCTTTAGCACTTTCCCATTTGATTTTTTTGTAATCAAATGCTAAAGTATGCCCATCTGTAGTATATGATAAACCCACACCGATTTCGGCAGGTTGCTCAAGGTTATCAGCAAGACCAGCTCCACCATTCATACCAAACTGCACAGTTGCTTTTGAAAGTTGTCCTTTATAAAGCATATCTATAGCTGATTTATAAGACGCACCAACTGTCAAGCCTGACATTTCATATGCGATACCAAGATTATAACCCATACCAAAGTCTTGTGCAACACCTTGTGTAGTACTCTGCGCAAGAGCAGGCGTAAGATAATTAATATCCAATGAACCATATTGAACTACAGGAGCGAAACCAATACTTAATCCATCAGTTGTATACGCAAGAGGAACAGCAAATTGCATTAACTGCAAATTTGTTACCATTTTATAATTGTTAAAAGCTCCACCGGCTTCGTCTCTGTGATCCACACCCATACCTGCTGTACCGAACATTCCAATACCCCAAGCAAAGTTATCAGATACTTTTTGTGCAACAGCAACTTCAGGAATTACACTCAAATCAGCATCACTATCTTTATATCCCTCTCCTACAGATGTTTGTACATCCGGCATAAAAATAGTCCCACCGAAAGAAACTTCAGTACCCTTAACAGATGAGATCAATGCAGGGTTTGCAAGAGCTGATTCAGCACCATGTGCCATACCGATACCGATACCACCCATACCGCGTGCTTTAGCACCCATACCGATCAAATGATCCCCATTGGTTGCAAATGCAGATGTACCACTAAGAGCGAGGGCAGCAGCCACCGCGATTTTGATTGAACGTTTCATTAACACTCCTGAATAAGTTTTTGATTGAACCGGTAAACGATTCGTAAACAGCACTATTATAGGGGCGAAAAAATTAAACTAAACTTAACACAAAAATATCACACTATAAAAAAAAGTAATATTTACAATCATACTTGTAATACGACGTATTAATAGGTTTATCTTATACCAATAAACCGTCATTATGGCTGATTGATGGCTCTTGAGAAGAATAAATAAGCTAATTAGTGAAAATAATTTGATTTGGTTATTTAAACAATTTTATAGTCATGTTTCCTACAGTAACATAGTGTGTGAGAATTTTGTGATAAATAAAAGTATATGATGAGTAGGATTGATTGTTTTAGCGATTTAGATTGCTTGATTGGAATGAAAGAAGGAGTTTAGTTGAAGAAAAATCTGAGGCCAGGCGGCGACCTACGTTTCCACACCTGAAAGATGCAGTATTATGAGCGATGAGGGTCTTAGCTTCCGGGTTCGGAATGGGACCGGGCGTTTCCCCCTCTCTATAGCCACCTGAACACTCAGAAGAGGAT
>DATDUY010000162.1:0-3260 GCA_035290165.1 Sulfuricurvum sp.
GCTTTATCGCGGTGCCGAGTATGTCGTTGATTTTCTTCCGAAAATCAAAATGGAGATGGTCGTTGATGATGCAATGGTAGATCAAGTGGTCAATACGGTTGTAGAAGCGGCTCGCACCGGAAAAATCGGTGACGGTAAAATCTTCGTCAGCGATATCAGCAAAATCGTCCGTATTCGTACAGGTGAAACGGATATCGAAGCTATTTAATCCGATTGATTAAATTTTAATCAATCGTTCTTCTCAAATCCATTTAGTTGGATATATAATGCACACCTTTATTCTTGAACTAAAGGTGCTGCATGGATACTGCATACGTTATTGATACCCTTTTCGCCCTCTTTTCTATTACTCTCATTATCTTAATGGTTCCCGGTTTTGCAATGCTCGAAGCAGGTTTGGTACGAACCAAAAACGTCTCCAGTGTATTGACGGTGAACGTTATGATTTATGCGGTCGCCTCAATGGCATTTATTTTGGTCGGATTTCATCTGGCTTTCGGTGATTTTCAGAGCACAACAATGAGTCACTGGGCCTTTTTTATGTTCCAAATGGCATTTGTCGGGAAAGCAATTAATATTATGAGCGGTGGAGTGGGTGAACGTACCCGCCTTTTGCCGTTGACTCTTTTTACCGTACTTATGGGGGCATTTATTTATCCGACGGCAGTCAATATCAGTTGGGGAAGCGATTGGCTCAAAGAGACTATTTTTGATTTAAATATGGTTGATTTGGCAGGTTCTACGGTAATCCACTCAACAGGCGGATGGGCATTGCTTGCCGCTATTTTGGTGATTGGAGCACGTAAAGGTCGATATGTGGGTGATCAGATGCGTGTTATCCCCGCTTCAAATATTCCGCTTGTTGTTTTGGGCGCGATGTTGCTATGGATCGGTTGGTTTGGATTTAACGGCGGTTCTGTCGGCGGTATTTCAACCAAAGAGTTGGCAGATAGTGTTGCGTTGACGATTTTCAATACCAATATCGCAGGTCTTGCAGGGGCGATATCCGCCGGTATTTTGATCTATGTCCGCTACAAGCTGTTTGATATCACGATGATTCTCAACGGTGCCCTTGGCGGATTGGTTGCGGTTACGGCAGGAGCTCATTTGTTTAGCCTATATGACGCATTGGCGGTTGGGTTTATCGGCGGTCTTTTGGTAGTCGTTGCCATTCCGTTATTTGATAAAGTGCGTATTGATGATCCGGTTGGAGCATTGTCGGTTCACTTGGTCAACGGGATTTGGGGAACATTGGCCGTCGGGATTTTCGCGAGTGATGCAGCTAAAAATATAACGTTTATGAATCAGCTCAAAGGGGTTGCAGAAATCGCCGTTTTTGTATTTACTCTCTCTTTCGTTATGATTTATCTTATCAATAAAGTGTTTCCTTTCCGTGCAACCGATGAGGAACAACAGCAGGGGCTTGATGTCAGCGAATGCGGACTTGAAGCGTATCCCGAATTTAAAAGAGCGATTTAATACCCTCTTAACACTTTTGTAACACTTCTTCACTATTCTTCTTTTGGGGCTTCTTGCCCCGTAAAAGACTCTTTTAACCACCACGTTGTATAATTTGTTAATGTTGCTTGAAAAGGGAAAATATGTCTATTTATCGTGAGTATGATATCCGTGGAATTTATGAAAAAGAGTTGAATGAAGAGACGATTACCCGTTTGGGATATGCGTTAGCGGATGAGATGAAACAATACGGTGAGTATGTTGCTGTCGGGTACGATGCCCGCTCTCATTCGCCGATTCTTTTTGATTATTTGGCTGCCGGTTTGAACGCTGGCGGGATGAAGGTACTTGGAATGGGGATGGTTCCGACCCCCGTCAACTATTTTTGTAATTATCAAGAGTTTAATGGAATAACGGCGTGTGCATCGGTGATGATTACAGGCTCTCACAATCCAAGCGAATACAACGGATTTAAAATCACGATCGATAAGCTCCCTTTTTTCGGTGAATCTATTTATGCTCTCGGTCGCAAAATCGATACGTTAGCGTTTCCTCCCAAAGTTGAACGACAGGTGATAGAGATCGATGCATTGAGCCGTTATAAGCGTTTTATGATCGAGTCGTTTGAGCATTTGCGCGGGATGAACGAGCGGATTGTATACGACTGCGGAAACGGGGTTGCGGGACTCGCTATCGAAGATATTTTCAATGAATTGGGTCTCAAAACCAAAGGGATTTATGTCGATCCTGACGGGACTTTCCCGAATCATCACCCTGACCCGAGTGAAGAGCATAATCTTGAAGATATCAAAAAACTCCTTGCAAGTGAGGGTGACATCGCGTTTGCGTATGACGGTGATGCTGACCGTATTGCCGTATTGACCCCTAAAAATAATATCAAAGGGGACATGATGGCGTTGCTGTTCGCCCTCAAGATGAAAAATCCGATCGTGATCGGCGAGGTGAAGTGTTCGCAGGTGATGTACGACACACTCCGTGCGCGCGGTGCAACTGCAGTCATGTATAAAACGGGGCACTCTAATCTCAAAGTCAAAATGAAAGAGCTTCATGCCGATTTGGCGTGTGAAGTGAGCGGGCACGTCTTTTTTGCCGACCGTTATTTCGGGTATGACGATGCGATTTACGCGACACTCCGTATGCTTGAACTGGTGAAAGAGGGGGTTGATCTGGATGCCGAGATCGCGAAGCTTCCAAAAGTATTCTCGACCGAAGAGATCAAAGTGAAAACAACAGAGCAGGCGAAATTTCCACTTATGGCAAAGCTCAAAGAGTTGCTTCAAACTCCTCCCGCTTCTTTTCCTCCTATCAAAGAGATCATCGATGTCGATGGGGTACGTGTTATTTTTGATAAAGGGTGGGGACTGGTTCGGGCGAGCAATACGACTCCGGTGTTGGTAACCCGTTTTGAATCAACGGAGTCATCCGAAGCGCTCCGGTATGAAGAAGCACTAAATGGCCTCATTCAGCAAGCGCAAAATGAGTTAAAGGTTTAATGATGAAATCGATTACGTTAACCATGCCGCTGGATATGCATCTTCATCTGCGTGATGGTGAGATGCTTGAAACGGTTGCCCCTCTCACCTCGTACAGTTTCAGCGGTGCGCTCGTGATGCCGAATCTTGTCCCTCCCGTTACGACCAAAGAGATGGTGAAAGAGTATAAAAAACGGATTAAACATGCGATTGGGCGGGATGATTTTGAGCCCTATATGACCCTCTTTTACCAAAACTACAGTAGAGCATTTTTGGAAAGCGTGTCTGATGAGATTACGGCGATCAAAC
>DATDUY010000163.1:0-5005 GCA_035290165.1 Sulfuricurvum sp.
AGTGATATCCATGAATCGGGATCGATCGAGCAGGATGCCGATATCATCCTTTTCGTCTACCGTAATGATGTCTATCTCTATAAAGAGGAGAAAGAGCGGGAGAAAGAGGCGATAAGCGCGGGAAAAGAGTTTATCTCCAAATACGTCGAAAAAGAGGAAGAGGAAGCCGAGATCATTATCGGTAAACAGCGTAACGGTCCTACGGGACATGTAAAACTGATGTTCCAGAAAAAATTCACCCGCTTTGTCGATAAACCGACATTCGGAGCAGCACAAATCGTCTACGAGAGTATCGATATGAAAAGTGCAACGATGAATTTGGACGATGAGAATGTTGGAAATGTTTCGATGCCGATTATCTGATGTCTAAACTGGAGCGTGTTGAGCTTTTTGATCTCAAAAGCGGTTCGCTCTTTTCCCTCTTTCTCCTTTTTATCCTCTCCTTATCCCTCTCTTGGGAATATTACCACTTTACCAAGCTCAAAACTTTCGATGACCCCCTTGTACGGGCGGAAGTGATCGATCAAGAGGTACGGTTGATCGCTGATGTACCTAAGACCTCTATGAAACTTCGACTCGAAAACGGTTCTAGTGTCCGCAGCTCTATGAGTCCTTATCTTCGTGATTTACGGGGACGTGAAGTATTAATCGAACTTCAGGTTGCCAAAGTTACCTTTTTGGATTTTTTAAAAGGGATGTATATACGCGGTGTGATTACCGAAGTCTATCCCCATTTGAGCCTTAAGGAGCGGTGGTATCGTACTATCGCCTCGGCACATGAGGATCAATGGATGAGAGAACTCTACGGTGCATTGTTCGTGGCTACCCCCATGTCGCAGGAGTTTCAGGCATTAGTCGGTGCAATGGGTCTGAGTCATATCCTCTCCATTAGCGGTTATCACTACGGAATTATCTCGCTCATTGTCTATTTTCTCCTCCGTCGCCCCTACCGTTGGTTCCAAAACCGTTATTTTCCCTACCGTCACGGCAATCGGGATCTTTTTTTTATCGTTTTTGGAATACTGTTTTTTTATTTATGGGCTTTGGAGTTTATACCGCCGATGGTGAGGGCGTTTGGGATGATAGCGGTAGGATATTGGCTCTATGATCGGGGAATTAAAGTCGTTTCCCTTCAAACACTTTTGATCGCGGTGGGGGTATTGCTCGCATTTTTCCCGAAACTCTTTTTTTCACTGGGTTTTTGGTTTTCTTCTTTTGGAGTTCTCTCCATTTTTATCTTTATCCGCTACTATGAACATTGGAAACCTTGGCAGATATTTTTGGCTCTTCATATCTGGTGCTATTTGGTACTGTTGCCGATCTCACTTTCTGTTTTTGGGACATTTGGATGGGCACATATCGGTTCTATACCGCTTGCACTCCTTTTTAATCTCTATTATCCGATTGTTTTAGCCTTACATTTAACATCATTGGGTAATTTTTTCGATCCTTATCTGCTTAAACTATTTGAGTCGGGGGATGTACAAGCGGTGAGTATTCCGATGTGGATAGGGATAGGAAGTATTCTTTTAGCACTAGGAGCGATGCGGCGAAAAGAGGCTTTTTGGCTCTTAGGTGTTTTGGGTCTCGCTACGCTGGGCAGCGCGGTTTATCAGATAACATAGTTTCATCCCGTAGATGACGATGATCCATGAAACATAGATCCATAAAAAGAAAAAGATGACGGAGGAAAAAGAGCCGTACATCGTAGCATAGGTTTTGTTGTAAAAGACATACTGGATGAAGCTGTTTTTTGCCAATCCCCATACAACGGCAACGATAAAAGAGCTGAGTGCTGCTGCTTTGGTAGAAACATCAGCGTTTACGGCAATTTTGTAAATCAGGAAAAAGATCCCCCAAAGGAGCAAGAAGGGGAAAATTGAAAAGGCTTCGAGGGCAAATCCGCTGACATGAGCTTCCAAATAGGCTTTTAAACTCATAGAACCGATAAGGGCGATCGGGGTGAGGGTGATAAGGGTCCAATAGGTGGTAATGGCATCCCAAATTCTACGCTTGGATGTTTTAAAAATTTTGCCGACAATATGTTCAAAGTTTTGAAAGAATAAGAGGGAGGAGACAATCATTGTTACAAAACCTATTACCCCAAGTTGCACCGAATTTTGAAAAAAGGATTCGAGGTACCCGGCAATGGCTGCTGTTTGTACCGGCATAATATTATCAAAAATAAAAATTTGAATTTTGGCGTATTGTTCTTCCAATACCGGGACATTTGCGATGAGGCTGAGGGAGATAATCAAAAGGGGTACAACGGTGAAAATGGTGTAAAAGCTGAGACTCGAAGCATATACCGTAATTTCCCGATCAAATAACATTAGGAAAAAAAGGCGGATATGCCGGAGCATCGCTTTGAAGTTCATCAATTACTCAAGACCCATTTTGGAAGGATTGAGGATATTGTTCGGATCAAATGCACGTTTGATCGATTGAAACAGTGCCATCTCTTCAGGGGTGAATGCCATCGACATATAAGGGGCTTTTGCCAACCCGATACCGTGTTCGCCGCTGAGGGTTCCGCCCAGATCGATTGTCGCTTGGAACACTTCACGGATCGCTTCGTAACCGATTTTGACCGCTTCTGGATCTTTGCCGTCTACCATGACATTGGTATGAACATTGCCATCTCCCGTATGACCAAAGCAGGGGATATTGATGTTATATTTTTTGGCAATTGCATCAAATTTTTCGAGAAGTTCCGGGAGAGCGGAGCGGGGAACGGTAACATCTTCGTTGATTTTTTTGCTGCCATACACCGAGAGTGATTGGCTCGCATTGCGGCGGGCAAACCAGAGGTCACTTGCTTCTTGTTTATTTTTTGCGATTTTAAATTCGCTGCATCCGTTTTCTTGAAAGACTTTTTGGATGAGTGAGAGTTGAAAATCGAGGTCTTCTTCGAGATTGCCGTCAACATCGGTAACGAGGATCGCTCCCGCCTCAATCGGAAGCCCTTTTTTATAGACTTGTTCTACAGAGCGGATGGTGAGATTATCGAGAAACTCCATCGCTACGGGGGTGACGCCGCTTGCCATCGTTTTATAGACTGCTTCCATCGCTGCATGAACGGTTGGGAAAATGCCCATTGCTGTTTTGGTCATTTTAGGCTTTGAGAGGAGTTTGAGGGTTACTTCGGTTGTGACGGCCAATGTCCCCTCAGATGCGATCAAAATGCCCGTGATGTTGTATCCTGCGACATCTTTGATCGTCCGTTTGCCCGCTTTGATGATATCGCCGTTTGGGAGCACCGCCCGCATCGCCATAACGTAGTCTTTGGTGATACCGTACTTGGCCGCGCGCATACCGCCCGCATTTTCATTGACATTACCGCCGATGGTGGAGTACTCTTGGCTCGCCGGATCGGGCGGATAAAAGAGTCCGACCTCTTCAACGGCACGTTGCAGCTCTATATTCACAACTCCCGGCTGGACGATAGCAACCATGTTTTGCATGTCGATTTCGAGAATTTTATTCATATGTTTCTCAAACGCCAACACGATACCGCCGGATGAGGGGAGGGCTCCGCCGGTAAATCCGCTTCCCGCACCTCGGGGAACAATGACGATACGGTGTTCATTACAATATTTTAAAATATCACTGACATCTTGCTCTGTGCGCGGGAAAAGAACTGCGTCAGGTTCGAATCGCTCACGTGTTGCGTCGTAGCTGTAGGCAATAAGGTGAGCTTTGTCACTGTAAACATTCTCATCTCCTAAGAGGGTGGTAAAAAAGTCGATGGCACCGGATGCGAGCATCGTTATTCCTTCAGATCAAAATTGCGTAATAGTGCACTTTTATCGCTAAATTTTGCTTTGTAGAGCTCATATAGTTCTTTGTTTTTTGGATTGTTTAAAGCGATCTCTTCGAGATAGTAGGGCTCATAGCTGTCCAAACTGGAACTTCCCTCACCCCACCATGCCCCTCGGATCGTCGGGATACGGGTGTAGAAAGGGGTTTGCTCTTTCTCTGAAACTTTGGCAAAAGGGGTGCTTTGGAGTACGGTAAAACTTTTACAATCAAGAGTAAAGAGGTGGTTTGCACTCTGAATGTAGAGCAATCCGACTGAATTAGCGGTGCAATAGCGTTTGAAGTCATCGACCAAAGGGGTTTGATGCCCCTCATAGGAGAGAAAAGTTGCATAGTTATCGGGGTGAATCCATTCAACACCGGAGATACTTTTGGCAATCGCATCATAGGTATCATCATTCGGAGCGATTAAAAGGGCACGCTCATAGTCATAGGCTAATACTGCGATATCAGATGGTTTCGGTGTCCAGTTACCATCTGGAAGAGCATTTTGACGCAGACCGCTGTATTCGCTGAGTCGCAGTATGGCACGGTTATTGGCGGGATTTGTCTTTTCAACCCGTGCATCGGCAATAATGGTACTGTGCGTGGCATCGAATTTGCGAACGATAAAACCGCTCATCCCCTCACGTAAATTTTCAGCGACAATGGTTGCTCGGTTTTCTTCGACGTCGAGCAACGGTGCAGTGATGGAGGAAGCGTTCAAGACGCTACAAGCGATGAGAGTAATAAGCCAGATGCGCATCATGGTAACCTTTTGATAAAGTATATAGGGATTATTATAGCCAAACACCTCTTTGTAAATGGAATTTTTGCTATCATTTAATTCTTTTTCGCTTTCGTAATGTGTATTTTGGTCAAGGATAGGGATGGGTCGTTTTTTTGTATTGCTGTTATTGCCCCTTCTCCTTTTTGGCGGCACTGTCAAACATTTTAAATGGAAAGACGGTGAAAGCTTCCTTACCTTTTTAGAGCGAAAAAAACTTCCCTTACGTGTCTATTACAACCTCGATAAAGAGGATCAAAAACTTACCGAAGATATCCCTTTCACCGCCAAGTGCCAAATGGTAGTCGATAATCAAAACTTTATCCAGCAAATTTTGATTCCGGTCAATGATGAACTGCAACTTCAGATTTATCTGACCCCAAAACGGCGGTACGAAACAAAAGTTATTCCGATCATAAG
>DATDUY010000164.1:0-3681 GCA_035290165.1 Sulfuricurvum sp.
CCCATCTCTTATCAAGCTCACATCCCGTCTGATATCGTACATCAGGCGGTATAAGTTTTCTGCACGCTCACGCGCTTCCTGATCGATAGGGGTGAGGGTTTGGGTTTCGAACTCTTCGGCAATGAGGGCTATTTTTTCAAAACCGTTTTTATAGGGCATTGGGCGCGAGGAGAGACGGCGAAAAAACTCGCGATAGTGTGCGGGATGGATAGGGCGTACCAAATCGGCGACGTGCGCACGGAGGTTGATATCCTCCTCGATTTTGAAATATTCCATCAGCGAAGTGACGAATTGGGCGCGGATTTGATCTTCGGTCGGTCGGTTTTGCATGAATAAAGTATATCACGATGATCTTTAGAGTAGTGTTAGGGCAAAAATAAGGTAAAATGTTAGCGGGCATTCGTGAGAGTACCCTAATCCGCCACAAGAGGCTCCCATCCTAACATTCGACCATACTATTATCCCTGAGGGTGATGCAGAACTCGGCGATAATCTTTTATACTACGACTATAACATTGACCATCTTCTCTCCCTTGAAGCGAAAGGGCTTACGATGGAAGACGAAGGGTACATCAGTGCGTTTCGTTCTTTTGAGGGGGAAGTGTATGAGAACTATATCTATGAAAAGCTTCTCCGCTACGCCGCCAATGAGCCGCGCATCAAAAGCTTTATTATAAAAGGACCTCATAAACACCGTACCCGCGCCCAAAGCGATGCCCTCTCGGTGAGCTGGAAAGGGCAGATTATCTACCGTGCCCGTCACAAAGAGATCGGTGAATTCGACGGACTTCTTTTTACCGATAAAGAGCTCTATTTTGTCGAAATGACCCTCGTTAAATCGGTGAGCAATCTCAAAAAACGGCTTCGCAAAAAACGGGCATTGCTCGAAGTTCTTTTCCCCCGTTATAACGTCAAAGCGCTTTTAGTCCTCAACGAAGGGGCGACAGGAACCTCTGACCTTCCGCCGTACGCGTCAGTATGGCTCACAAAACCTTACAGTGCCCGACATATATTGGAACGGCTTAGCACCAAGTCTCCACGCGCTCCGATGATTCGGATCGAGAGCAGCAAAATCGCCCATGCAGAAGAGTTGAAAGTAGCGGCGTTCAAATACTATGCAACCCTCTCGTGGATGCTCAGATCGTTGCGAGGGAAAGATCCTATTGATTTGGAATTTTTCCGCCGTGCCGCGACACAGCGCTATCACGATATTTATACCAAAGTGTATGTGGGATACATCTCGGTCGATGATTTCAAAATTCTTGCCCCTGACCTGAACTGGAGCGGTTCAAATGCCTCGCGTGTTGTCGTCGCCATCGAAAAAGATCACTCGGGGGGCTACTTCCTCACCTATTTTATCCGTCACAGCTCTAAAAAACTTGATAACGTCGTGATCGGCTCAGGGGGGAGTAAAGTGGCGAAAAAAGATCCGTTTGGAATCACCCTTACCGAGATGAATCATTTGGATAAAGTGATGGACGGTAATTTTCTCCTCACTCTTGAGCAGCACAAGCAACTTGAAAACGTGTTGAGCAAACTTACCCATTAAACTCTATTAACCGTTAATTATCCTTTTCTCATCTATACTTTCGTCATATTATTATAAGGGATTATTATGAAAAAGGTTATCATTTTATTGTTTGCGACATTAACTCTTTGGGCCGCTCCGTATAAAGTAGGTCAATCGGTGATGCCGCTGGATCTGAGCGATCAGTTCGGGAAGCGCGTTGCCCTTAAAATGATGCCAAAAACTTTGGTTATGGCATTCGAAAAAGGGACAGGCGCTACCGTTAACGAATACCTTAGT
This sequence comes from Sulfuricurvum sp., assembly GCA_035290165.1. Classification (GTDB taxonomy): domain Bacteria; phylum Campylobacterota; class Campylobacteria; order Campylobacterales; family Sulfurimonadaceae; genus Sulfuricurvum. The sequence continues at coordinate 1,808 of DATDUY010000164.1, forward strand.
GCTCAAGAAAAAGGGTATTTGACAAAAAATAAAGCGGCGTTTGTCGCCGATATCTCTCAGATGCCGAAATTCATCACCGAGAGTTTTGCCTTGCCGAAAATGCGTAAATATACCCATACGGTTCTACTGATCCAAGATGAAGAACAGGGGCTTGATTTCCCTTATCAGGAAGATAAAATCACCGTAATGAAATTTCGGGGGAATTTCTTGACGAAAGTGGAATTTATCGAAACTGCTGCCGAACTCAAAAGAGCGATTGAGCAGTGATTACCCCGATCAAAGCCCTTCGTAAAAACCGATTTAAAACCGCCCTCATCTTTATGAGTATGACGGTGTCGATTGCCGCCATTTTTCTCATCAGCGCGATATCGGGGGGCGTGGTGAGTATGTATAGCGCGATGCTCAAAACCGACGGCGATATTATCGTCACCCAAAAAGGGATAGCCGATACTTTTTTCAGTGATATTAACCGTTCCCACAGCATTTCTATAGAAAAAATGGAGGGGGTTAAAGAGGTCAGCGCTTTGATTTTGGGTGCCGCACCGGTTGATCCTCTTCCGATTGTCGGGATATACGGAGCAAGTGAAAACCGTTATAAAAGTTATGCACTAAAGCAGGGTACATATCCCAAGTCGGGCGAAGTGATGCTAGGGTCTAAAATCTATGAAACGCTCAAAAAGCCGACCAAAATCGCCCTTTCCAAAAAAACGTTTGTCGTAAGCGGCGTATTTAAAAGCCGTATCGGATTCGAAGACGGCGGGGTCGTCATGAACATGGAAGATGCGGGAGAATTGTTTCATAAAAGTGTCTCTATCTTTTTGATCAGTTTGGATGATCTAAGCAAAAGCGATGGGATTGTTGCGCAGATCAATGCCCTTAGCAGTGAGATCGAGGCAAAAACCACCGAGAGTTTTATCGATTCGTACAACCAGTTCAAGATTATCAAAACCAGTTCCGATGTGATCGGCGCTATGGCGTTTTTAATGGGGATATTGGGGATTGTCAGCATGATGAGTATGGTGGTGAATGACCGCAAGGGGGAGTTTGGCATTATGCGCTCCATCGGACTCTCTTCGAGTACCATTATTTTAAAGCTCCTAAGCGAGACGCTGATTATCGCGGTTCTTGCCTATGCAGTAGCACTTGGGGCTTCGCTGGGGATATTGGAACTGATCGAGCATGCCGATAAGTTTCAAGGCTACATCAACGGAGAGATCACTGCCGCGTTGATGATTAAGGTCTTTATTGTTTCCGTTACTATGGCGCTGTTTGGAACCTTGCTCCCTGCCATTTATGCTTCCCGTATCGACCCGATGAGTTTAATCCAAAGGGGCGGCGCATGAAAATAGAGGCACTTGGGCTGGAACATTTTTACGGCCATGAAAAAGTATTGAACGGTGTTAATATCGAGATCTTACCGGGAAGTTTTACCGCCATTATCGGCGAGAGCGGAAGCGGAAAGACAACCGTTCTCTCTATTCTTTCAACGCTGCTGCAGCCCTCACTCGGAACGGTCTTGTACGACGGCAAGCTTTTGGATGAACTCGGCAATATTGACCGTTTTCGACGGGAGCATATCGGGTTTGTATTTCAGTTTCACTATCTTATCTCCTATCTGACATTGCGTGAGAATATTGCACTGGCAGCATTGGATGCGACATTAATCGATCCGCTGATGGGAAGTTTGGGGATTGAGCGATTAGGTAAACGCTACAGTGATGAGGTCTCAGGAGGAGAGCGTCAGCGTGCCGCGATCGCCAGAGCCCTTATTAATCATCCCTCCGTTGTGTTTGCGGATGAGCCGACAGGTAATTTGGATACAAAAAATGCACTTGGGGTGTATGAATTGTTTAGAGAGTTTTCGCATACGGGGA
>DATDUY010000165.1:0-10260 GCA_035290165.1 Sulfuricurvum sp.
TTTTTTGTCATAATAGATTCCCGTATTTATAATAGGCGGCGCACGCCCCCTCTGAACTCACCATACAGCTCCCCAACGGAGAACTCGGCTTACATGCCGTTCCAAATACACTACACTGTTGCGGTTTAGCGAATCCGCGTAAAATATCGCCGCAGATGCAGAGTTTGTGATCGTCGATCTCATCATACGGAAGTACCTCTTTGTAAAGCACTTCGGCATCGTACGCCGCAAAGGCATCACGCAGTTTTAAACCGCTGTTGGGGACATTTCCCATCCCCCGCCATTTGAACAGATCCACTTTCTCAAAATACTTCTCAATCAATGCTTGCGCTTTGAGGTTCCCCTCATGGGTGACAAGCCGTTTGTACTGAATCTCCAGATCACTGCGACCTTCGTTAAACTGCTTGATCATCATGTAGATCGCTTCCATCACATCAACAGGCTCAAATCCCGCAACGACGACGGGGATATGATACTGTTCGGGGAAAACCGCATAAATCTTCGATCCGCTGATCACGCTGACATGGGAGGGTCCTATAAACGCATCGATGCGGTGATCGTAACTGTTGACGTGCTCATCACGGCTGTCAATCAGCTCTTTCATCACTTCGGGTACGGTGACGTGGTTGATATGAAAAAAGATATTTTTGATATTACGTTTGATTACGACATCGAGCAATGCGGCACTCATAGGGGTCGTCGTCTCAAATCCTATAGCGAAGAAAATGATCTTTTTCGTCGGATTTTCCTCCGCTACTTTGAGCGCATCCATCGGTGAATAGACGTAACGGACATCCGCACCTTTGGCACGGGCATCTTGGAGCGAGCCGTGACTTCCCGGTACTTTGATCATATCGCCGAGGGTGAGTAAAATCACATCCTCTTGCTGTGCCAAGGTATAGGCATGATCAATCCGTTCTTTGGGCATAATACACACCGGACATCCGGGGCCGTGAATAAAGTTGATGTTTTCGGGTAACAACTGCGTAAGACCGTATTTCATGATCGTATGCGTGTGACCGCCGCATACTTCCATTATATTAACGGTACGATCCAGTTTTTCTGCTTCCGAAGCGATCAGTTTCTGGAAGCTTTTGATTACCTCGGGATTGCGAAATCCGTCATAGAGATCTTTTAGTTCCAAAGAACTCATGGCGCTTCACGCACGGGGCAGTTGTCATCATCGAGCACCATTTGACGGCGATCTTCTTCATCGAGTTTTTCCAATATTTCCTGATAGACCCGAAGGGATTCAAGGGCATCTTCCTCATCGATTTTGTTCATAATAAATCCGATATGGAGCAGTACATAATCGCCGATTGCAACTGTCTCCTCTTCCATTAGATCGAGGCCGGCAGTACGTTGGATTCCCATCGTATCAACCGTTGCACTATTTTGTTCCGTGTCAATGCTGACCACTTTTGAAGGTATTGATAAACACATAAATCAGACTCTCATCTTTCGTTTAAATTCAATCCACTCGATCACTCTTTTAATCGACGCTTCATCATTGATGTTCACTTCCAAAATATCAACATTCGGTTTGATCTTTCGCGCTTCGGCTTTTTCTCTCTCCATGTCGTATTGAAAATACGGGAGGAGATCGGTTTTTGTGATAAGAATCAAATCAGCACAACGGAACATCACCGGATATTTGGCAATCTTGTCTTCCCCCTCAGGGATCGAGACAAGGACGATGTTCAAATGCGATCCGACATCGTAGCTCGCCGGACAGACGAGATTCCCGACGTTTTCGATAAAACAGACGTCCAAAGGAGCCAACGGCAGATCATGCAATCCTTTATGAACCATAAACGCATCCAGATGACACGCGCTTCCCGTCTGAATTTGTACTGCGTTGATCCCTTTTGCAATGAGGCGATCGGCATCGCGCGACGTCTCCAAATCCCCTTCGATGACACCGAATTTAAACGGAGCCAACCCTGCCATTTTTTCCAAAAGGGTTGTTTTTCCGCTGCCAGGTGAACTCATCAGATTGATCGCCAATACCCCGTGCTCATTGAAATGCTCGCGGTTGTGGTGCGCTTCCTGATCGTTCTTGTCTAAAATCTTTTTAATGACCGCAATCGTTTTAGAGTCGTTCAACTGCGGATTGTGGTGCAGTGTCTCATGTGCCGCATGATGACTGTGGGAGTGGTGGTCATGATCTCCGTGATCGTGATGATGCATGTCGTGGTCGTGGTGATGATCGTGATCCGTAATGGAACATCCGCAATCTTTACACATTATTAAAATCTCCTAATTACTACAATTTTTTTTTACACATTACGCCAAAAGCATATTTCCGCCCACGAGGACAGAAATAACTCCCACCGTAGCAAAAGCTCGACGTACATTTTTGATATTGGTGAGTATATCTTTATTGATCCACATTATGACCCATCCAAAACTCAAAAACACAACCATAACACCTAAAATAAAGGCAAAAATCATCGTAAAATCGACACTCTGCCCCTGCATCATTCCAAGCGTTACCAACATTCCGCGCACCCCGCCTATCCCCATCAAGACACCGACACTAAATGCTGATCCGCTGCCGCCGGAAGATTTGTGCTCATGTTCATTTCCGAACCAGATATGAACGTGCTTTTTTTGATTGTGTAGATGCGAATGCAAATGGATTTTGTTACGGTAGACCATATACAGAAGATAGAGTCCTATGAATACGATCACACTGGAAGCGATCACATCCCCATATGCCATCACGCTCTCAGGTATAGAAAAGTGTTGAAGCGCTTTGGCAAACATAAAAAGCATCAATCCATGCCCCACCGCAAAGGCGCTCACAATCATAAATGTTTTTTTTGCCTCTTTTCCGATCGAAAAATCAGCTATGGCTGTTAAATGGTCAGGTCCGAAAGCATGTAATATTCCGTACCAAAAAATGATCATCAATCCGATTTCCATGTTTGTTCCCTTTTATGAATCATCATTCAGAAGTAATAATTATAGGTACTTTCAGTAAAAAGAACCTAAAACTTACCTTTTCTTATATAATTTCAGGACTTACTTCGCTACAATATCTCTATGAAAGAAGTACGCTACTGTATCTATTGTAATCATCCCCTCTACCATCTATCGGATTGCATGGTCAAATGTTCAGTATGTAAAAAAAAGTACAGTCCTACCCGTCTCAGTACCATCCAATCGTTGATTCAACTCTTTTGCGAAGATGAAAATGCCCTCACCGCCTCTAAATCACTCAACCTGACCTATGCTACCGTTTTAAAGTACTACCAAAAGTTCCGACACTTGTGCGCAGGATATTGTGAAGAGCACTACCATTTTCACCGCACGCAGGAGTCTCAGTACGAAGAGTATCTTTACATCGAAAAATCCAAACGACGGGATAAAACAGCTATTTTCGATTCCCACAATTTTCTGACATTCGGATACCGCAACTATGTGTACACATTGCTCATGCCCTCATTAAGAATATTCAAAGAGCAGTTTTTAGAAGATAATCTCGAAGATGTCTATAGTAAAGAATTTTCAAAATTCATGCGTACCAGCAAGATCATTAAAATATCCGAACACGACAATGCAATCACGAAGTTTTGGCACTATTTTGAACAGTTTATTACACCTTTTAAAGGGGTAAGCGATGAACACTTTCCTTATTATCTCAAAGAGGCGGAGTTTAAGTTCAATACACCGATTCAAGAGCGTTCAAAGATTTTAGAACAGCTCTATTTTCGCCCTAATGGCTTGGGTATTTAAACTCCTCGATAATCTCTTCCAAACTTTTTTGATTTTCGTTTTGTTGTGCACTGATATTGAGTGTTTTTAAGGTGTTAATAACTGTATTTATGTAGGTATTAAACTCTCCGCTCAGCTTATCGCTCAGCCCCATCTCAAACGTAATACTTTGGGGGATAATCCCGATCACGTTCGATTCCGGTAACGGATATCCCATCAACTCGATCATATCCAAACACTGCATCACTCCCACCTCATGCGCACCGCCGCTGTTTAGACCATAACCGCTCAGTTCATACGAGGGGATATTGTAAATGCTTCCCGCGTCATCGTCGAGGTTGATCGTATCGAGGATAATAATACGGTCGTTTTCCAAAAAAAGGTTGAGAAGATTAATCCCCTCTACCCCGCCGTTGATAATATCGATTTCAGGAGCGAACGTATAGTTGGCATTCAGATAAGCGCACGCGTAAATCCCGATACCGTCATCCTCTTGAAGCACATTTCCGACACCCAATACCACAATCGACATAGCTTCAAAAACCTTTGCCGTGCTCGATGCTCGGGTTGGCGAATTGTTCAAGTATCTCATCCAAACTCATGACTTCGCTTTTTTGTGCAACGGTAATACCGCATTTGGTGAGTTCTGCTACGATCACCTCTATATACCTGTCCCATTGTGCACGAAGTGCAGGTGTCACCTCAACACTGACGCTGATGATATCTTCGGGGACGATACTGATCATCGTCGCTGCCGCACAATGCTTAGCCATCGAACAGATTTGGAGCATCTCGGTAATCTCTACTTCATTCGCCGTTTTTTTGATCCCCTGATTGGCAATCAGCTCTTCGCCGCTCAACACCTCAATCGTCCCTACCGCTTTGGAATCATCGGAGCTGGTGTTGGCAATGATGACCATCTCATACTCTTGGAGCAGCGGCATTAATCCAAATCCCAGTGTCCCCCCGTCTATAATATCAAGTGCAGGCTGAAACGTAAAATTCTCTTTGAGGTATTTACCTGCGTAAAGCCCGATCCCCTCATCTGTGAAAAATGCGTTTCCCGAACCGATCAGTGCTACGTTAGCGTTCATTCTTTTCCTTTGTGTTGTGTAGTGCATAGTAAAGTTGTCCGAGTGCAATCGATCCGTCATTGATCGGCGTTTGTTGTTGGGCGTAAAACCGTTCCTCACCGAAGCGGCGATAGAGCCGTGCCATCAATGCACGGTTTTGAAATACTCCACCCCCGACCACAATCGGAAGTTCAGGGTACAAAGCCGTATAATAGCTCATAATCGCCTCGACGGTCGAAATAAAACGGCTGGCAATACTCTTTTGATTCTCCGCTTCGAGTGTTATGATCTCCTTAACCATGGGAGAAATATTGATCACTCCGTTTTGAACCTCAAATGCGAATGGCTCGATGATGGAATCATCCACAAACGACTCCATTATCATCCCCCCCTGCCCTTCGTAATCTAGGCTCTGGATAAATCCCCCCAACGAGGCAATGCCATCGAATAACCGCCCCATCGAACTGCTCAGAGGAGCGTTGATCTTTTTGAGCCACATATGGTGAAGCTGACGGATTTCATGGGATAAAAAGGCTTCGACCGTAGGGGATTTGAGCTTGAGCACCTCATCGAGGGTGAAACACTCAAATAACAAAGACAAAGCAATCCGTCGCGGCTCTTTGATCGCTTTATCCCCTCCGAGAAGAGGAAACGGTTTTAGATGTCCGATCCTCTCATAGCCGTTTACATCGGCGACCATCACTTCTCCCCCCCAAAGATTCCCGTCCGCTCCGTATCCCGTACCGTCAAACGCAAAGGCGAGCACTTTTTCATCCAGAGAATACTCCGCCATGCACGCCAAAATATGGGCGTAATGGTGTTGGATGCCGTAGTGCTCTTTTTTTTGTCCCACTGCGTATGCGCTCGTACTGTAGTGAGGATGGAGATCATGCACAAGCAGCTGCGGATCTGAGTCATAAAACCGCTTAAACGTCTGTACCGTCCGCTCAAAATAGGCATCGGCTTCAACACTCCCCAAATCACCGATATGAGGGCTGAGGATCATATTCTCTTTCACTCCGAGGGCAATAGCACTTTTTTGATGGGCACCGAGGGCTAAAATCCCCCCCTCTATCATGTGCGCCAAAGGGAACGTGTGGGGGGCAAAACCCCGTCCCATCCGCAGCATCACGATACGACCTTCGGCGATTTGAATCACCGCATCATCGAGAGCATTGATAATCACTCGATCGTGATCGAGGATGCCGTCCACGACATGGCTTAATCGGCTGAGTATCTCGGATGAGCGGATCATAATCGGCTCATCGCTGATGTTGGCACTCGTCGCGACGAGTGGAAAATCGATAGCTTCAAACAGCAACCGATGCAGCGGCGTATAAGGGAGAAACACTCCGATCCGATCAATCGAAGGGGCAATATGAGAGGATAGGTTCGTCCCTTTTTTGGCATTGACGATGACGATCGGCTTAACCCCTCCCATGATGTGGCTTTTTTCCTCTTCATCAATAGAGGTATAGTTTTCCAGCTGATCTAATGAACCGAACATTACCGCCAGAGGTTTGGCTTTGCGATGTTTGCGGCGACGCAACTCTTCCACCGTATTATCCGAAGTGGCATCGCACATCAGATGAAATCCACCCAACCCTTTGAGGGCGATAATTTTTCCCGATTTTAGCATTTGCACTGCCAGATCGATAGGGTCTCCCGATATTTCATCCCCCTTATTATCAAGGAATCTCAACTGCGGTCCGCAATTAGGGCAAGAAATCGGTTCGGCGTGGTAGCGGCGGGAGACGGGATCGGTATATTCGGCTGCACACTCAGGACACATCGCAAAATGTTTCATCGACGTTCGGACACGATCATAGGGAGGGGTTTGGATAATGGTGTAGCGGGGACCGCAATCGGTGCAGTTGATAAAGCTATAGCGGTAACGGCGATTGGAGGGATCATCCATCTCCGCTTCACACGCCTCACACAAAGCACTGTCAAGAGGGATAGCGACACTCCCCTCCCCTAATATGCTCTCACGGATTTCAAACCCGTTATACTCCCCCTCTTCCGATGGCTCGCTTTCCATAGAATCGATACGGGCGTGGAGAGGAAGGTTCGTCTCTAAGGCGCGGATAAACGACTCACATTGTTTCCCCTGAGCCACTATCACTACCCCCTCGGGAGTGTTAAGCACATATCCGTTAATCCCATATGTGAGTGCTTCACGATAGACAAAAGGGCGAAAGCCGACCCCCTGCACTACCCCTCTGATCCGAATTGTGACGCTTTGGTTAGATAAAGACTCCGCCAACAACACAATTTTCCTTCCCTATCGGATAGTTCACATTTAAAAGCATAGGAGTTGCTTTCAGATTCCTCTGCATCCTGCTAAAAAGCGATTGACTGGCGAAATACCCTCCGCACAATACGATATCGCTCGCCTTTGTTTTATTCTTGATTTCGTTCAAAAGTTCACTGAAATAATCACCGAAAGATTCAAAGATAGAATAGCTCAGATAAACTGAATCGACACCTGCAAGACGGTAACTAATAATGCTCGATAAAAAGGCGACATGATTAAAACGGTTATCTTCAACTTTGGTATCGATCTGCAAACCGCCCTTGCCGATAAACTTCAGCGCCTCTTTCATCACCCCACTAAAACTCTCCTCTTCCAACCCTAAAATCATCGCTGTCGCACCGAAGAGATTCACGTCACTGTTCTCGATTTTCAAAAGGAGCGTATAGAGTTCAGGGTGATTTTTCTCAACATTGGAAATAAGGCGATCCGATCCCTCACGCAGTGTTTTCAGCGCATCGATCAGCCCTATGGGGCTAAAGTGTTTCGGAGGGACAACACGAATCACTTTTTTGCCGTCATAATACAAGAAGGAGGGTTCCCCCTCGAAATAGGCACCAACCACTTTAGTTCCAAATTTATTATGCTCGGCAATAACCGACATAAACGAGGCTTCGTCTTGCGCTATCGTGTGAAAATTAGCGGATTGGGCGGCGGGAGTTTCGGTTTCAAGCTGATTGACTTTGGTGGTGGAGGCGGAAGTGAAACGTCCCATTTGATCGAAAAGCATCCCTTTCTCGTCCTTGATTCCGACTAGAGTGTGAGCGATACTGAGGGTATCTCTTCCATAAGGGAGACGTGAAGGAAAAGAGACCCTCTCCCCCGAAGCGATAAATTTGATATCTTTGTTGATAAAAAGATGCATATCGCTCTGATAATTGAGTTCCAGATCAAACTCCATCACAAAATCGGCATCCTCTGCTCTCTCAAGTGCCTCATAAGTGATAAAATCAACCCCTAAAAGGGTGAGTTCTTTTGCAAGCAGAATAGAAAATCCCTCATCAGGATATTTCACATCGATGGAGGTTCCGAAGGTACTGCGCAGTGTTTCATCTTTGAGAGCAACGTGTAAAATCGGACGTTCGATACTGAGTAATGCGTTAAATTCATCATTGATAAGAGAACAAAATTCGGTGATTTTCATCGCATTCGTCACCATTAAAACCGAGCCCTCTTCCAACGTTTCGGATCGATGAAATCGCCGATATCCCATCGTCGTTTTCATCAGCAGCGTTTTGCCGTCCCGCAATGCTTTGGCAGCAACTTCAAAAAGGGTGCGGAAACTCCCCGCATCGTTCGCATAGCGCTCTTTATCTTTATGGGTCAGTTTCACGGGGATACCGCATGTGTGACAGGAGTTAAGAACTTGTTTTTCGCGGCGACCGAACGTGAGGGACTCTTCCTCACACGCGGAACAGCCCCTCACATATGAGAGTGCCGTATTGGCGCGGGTAAAGGGGTAATGTTCGAAGAACGCGTATTGACCCCCGCAATGGGTGCATTGAGTAAACGGGTAATAGTAGCGTCTGGATGAGGGGTCAAACATCTCTTTTTGACAGCTGGGGCATAATCCCAAAGCCACCGGATATTCTAGGGTAAAATCGGGGATCTCTTCAGGCTCTCCCTCCATATCATAATGCTGGGAGCTTGTCATAAAAGACGATGCGGGCAGCGTCGAAGCGATTGTTTCCAAACACTCTTGGAGTTTTTCATTACCGCTGTCAAACGCACAGATAATTTTGTTTTTTTGTTGGTGAACAACGGCTTTTATCCCGAAAAAGCGGATAGTTGAAATCAGGTAATTTTTAATCGTCGGTTGTGAAAAAGAGGTCATTACCTCCAGTGTGAATGCCATAATAATCCTTACTGTCTGCGCTATCTTTCATCTCTTCCCCATTGGGAATCTAGGAAAAACAGAGCCGGCGGGCTTAAAGCCCGTACCTGCATCTATTCACTTTTCGGTGATTTATCTTTGACAAATTTAGAGCCGCCGATAACGATAGCGATATCCGCCTCTTTCCAGAAAATGGTTCTCCAAACTTGATAGTAGATATGAAAAACTACCCAGCAAAGGATCAACCACATGGTCAAATGATGTGACATACGAACATCCATTTTGCTTCCGCCGGTTACGTACAATGTCCAATCCGTTGATGCATGCAATATCCACGGCCACCATGCACCGATTGAACTTGTCCCCGAACCCAATCCATGCACATAGAGTTGAAGCCCCGTGAGAAGCATCCAAATCAACAGCAAATGGAAAACCGTAAAATAGACCGTATTGAAACTGTCCGCATGAGCTGAATTGAACTCATTTTTACGGTTTAAGGTTATTAAATTAATTAAAACATTTTTGAATTCCAAAATATTTTTCGCATTTGGAATCACCTTCTTATACGCTTTTTCAAAACGACTGAAAAAGTAAAGATAGGCGATAGCGACCGATGTCACATCAAAAATGATCGCAATGATAAAATGGCCATAACGATTCCACGCCATGACGTATTTATCAACGGCACCATCAGCAATAAATGTCTGATAATACGGGTGTCCTATATAAAGTCCTGTAGCAATCGATCCAACCAAACAAATCACATTTACCCAATGCATGATCCGCATAATCGGAGTCATACGTTTGACTTGTGTATACCCCTGTTGTTTCATGATTCTCTCCTTAGATACTGCAAGAAGTATCTACTTTGTAAACAGCAAGCTCTTTACCTTTGGTATCGACAACGTGAACCGCACATGCGATACAAGGGTCAAAACTGTGAATGGTACGGATAATTTCCAACGGCTGCTCAGGATTGGCCACTTTGGTTCCGATCAAACTCGCTTCATAGGCACCCATACGATTTTTATAATCACGCGGAGCCGCATTCCATGTTGATGGGACAATCGCTTGATAGTTAACGACTTTTCCATCCGCAATACTGACCCAATGTCCGAGTGCTCCACGCGGAGCTTCCGCCATACCGCGTCCTTTTGCACTTACACTCACTTCGTCAAAATCAAATTCAGCCCATGTTTTGAGATCACCTGCCGCCGCATTTTTTGCAAGTTCGTCAATCCACTCGACCATCACATCCGCCATAAGCTCTGTTTCGATAGCGCGTGCCGCCGTACGTCCGACGGTACTAAAGAGTACTG